>CAYZEZ010000109.1:0-12570 GCA_964477295.1 uncultured Bacteroides sp.
TAGAAATATCGATAAATTCCATAACTGATATTTTACCGATGATAGAAGTAAAGACCTTCATCTTCAATGCATTTCAGGAGAATACCTACATTGTTCATGATGAGAGCAAACAGAGCCTGATCATAGATGCAGGATGTAATTCCCCTGCAGAGCAACAGGAAATTATTCATTATATCACCGAAAAGCAGCTTAATCCGGTCGCATTGATTAATACCCATTGCCATATCGACCACCTCCTGGGTGTGGGTTATCTTAAGGATCATTTTTCCATTCCCTTCAAAGCACATGAGGGAGATAGGTTCCTGCTCTTGCATGCCGCACAACAAGCACTTTTTTACGGCCTGGAATTCGACGGATCACCTGAACCGGATGGTTATTTAAAGGAGGGTGATATCCTTGAAGCCGGAACATCCAGGTACAAAATTTTGCATGTCCCCGGGCATTCTCCGGGTAGCGTGGCTTTGTACTGTGAACCTGATAAAAAAGTCTTTGTGGGAGATGTGCTTTTCACGGGAAGTATCGGACGGACCGACTTGCCAGGCGGTGATTACAATCTACTGATTTCAGGAATAAAAGAGAAACTTTTAACCCTTGATCCTGAGACTGTTGTTTATTCGGGACATGGTCCGCAAACAACAATCGGGGAGGAATCTATTTCCAATCCCTTTCTCAAATGATCTCAGAACAACGATTAACGATTTTTGATTTGCGAAATAAAAAAAATTGAACGAAAACGAAGAACGATGAACGAAAAAAGTTTTGCTGACAGGCACATAGGACCCAGGAATAAAGACCTGGATAAAATGCTTCATAAGGTAGGGGTACAATCTCTCGATGAGCTCATGGATAAGACTATTCCTCCATCGATCCGGCTGAACAAAGATATCGTCATGCCTGAAGGAATTTCAGAATATGAATACTTCAACCGGTTAAAAGAACTGGCTTCGGGGAATAAGATTTTTAAGACTTATATTGGACAGGGATTTTATGGCACTATCTTTCCGGCAGTTATACAACGCAATATTTTGGAGAATCCTTCGTGGTATACCTCCTATACTCCTTACCAGGCCGAAATATCGCAGGGTCGCCTTGAAGCACTGTTGAATTTCCAGACGATGGTAACCGAACTTACCGGGATGGAACTGGCCAATGCGTCTTTGCTGGACGAGGCAACTGCTGCATCGGAAGCAATGATCATGATGTTTAATCTCAGGTCGAGACAAATGGTTCAGGAGGGGATCAGTACGTTTTTTGTTGATCTGAATATTTTCTCCTCTACCATTGATGTAATAAAAACCAAGGCGGGTCCCCTGGGTATTAAACTGGAATTCGGAGATTATACTTCATTTGATCCGGCAGCAGGATATTTCGGGGGTATTGTCCAGTATCCGGCAGCCGATGGGGTTATCAGGGATTACAGCAACTTTGTTCAATCTGCTCATAATCAAGATGTTCTGGTGGGTGTCATTGCTGACCTGTTAAGCCTCGCACTGATCAAGCCTCCCGGAGAATGGGGTGCGGACATTGTACTGGGTTCTACGCAGCGCTTTGGTATCCCGATGGGGTACGGGGGCCCTCATGCCGCCTATTTTGCCACCAGGGAAAAGTTTAAAAGGAATATCCCGGGAAGGATTATCGGGGTAACCATCGACAGGCATGAAGCTCCGGCTTTGAGAATGGCCCTTCAGACACGGGAGCAGCATATTAAGCGTGAACGGGCTACCTCTAACATCTGTACTGCCCAGGCGTTGCTTGCTTCAATGGCTGGAATGTATGGTGTATATCATGGTCCGGACGGTTTGATACGGATTGCACAACAGATCCATTTACTTACAACCACATTGTCGGGGAGGCTAAAAGAGCTGAACTATAAAGTAATTCATGATCGGTTCTTCGATACATTGCGGATCCATTTTCCCAGCGGAGTAACGGCAAAAGATATTGAAAAGAATGCGGTTGCCAGAGAAATAAACTTGTATTATATTGATAACCAGTCAGTGCAGCTTAGCCTGGATGAAACAACAACACTGGATGACCTGAATACCTTACAGGAGATATTTGCCGTGCCGGTAAAAGGGAAAATTGAAGTTCCGGAACAGGCTGTTACAGGTGTGATCCATGATGGGATTAAGCGAACCTCAGATTTCATGACACAGGATCTGTTTCACTTGTACCGGTCAGAGACGGAATTGATGCGGTATATAAAAAAGCTTGAGCGGAAAGATATCTCTCTTACCCATTCAATGATCTCTCTTGGTTCCTGTACGATGAAACTGAATGCCGCCGTTGAAATGCTGCCCATGAGCTGGCCTGAGTTTGCCAACCTGCATCCATTTGTCCCGCTCGATCAGGCAGAAGGATACCAGGAACTCATCGATGACCTGGCAAAGGATTTAAAAACGATCACCGGTTTCGATGAGATATCATTTATGCCAAATTCAGGGGCATCGGGCGAATATACAGGACTTATTGTCATCCGTGCCTATCATCAGAGCAGGGGCGATCTTAACCGGGATGTTTGCCTTATCCCTGCCTCTGCACATGGCACCAATCCGGCCAGTGCTGTGATGGCAGGAATGAAAGTGGTAGTGGTGGATTGTGATGAAAAGGGAAATATAAACCTCGATTGCCTTACCGCTTTGGCAAAAGAGCATAAGGATAACCTGGGTGCTTTTATGATCACCTATCCCTCAACCCATGGAGTTTTTGAGGAGGAGGTCAGAACGATGATCGATGTGATCCATGAGTATGGCGGACAGGTCTACATGGATGGTGCCAATATGAATGCACAGGTCGGGCTGACCAATCCTGCAGTTATTGGAGCCGATGTATGTCATTTAAACCTGCATAAGACATTTGCCATACCACATGGTGGTGGCGGACCCGGGATGGGACCGATTGCTGTCGCCGGGCACCTGGTGGAATTCCTGCCCACACATCCCGTAATAGCAACTGGGGGGGTCAATGGTGTCCCTGCTGTTAGCGGGTCTCCATGGGGAAGTGCATCTATCCTGACTATTTCGCATGCGTATATTAAATTAATGGGTGGTGAAGGGTTAACATATGCAACCAAGATGGCTATCCTTAATGCCAATTACCTGGCATCATCGCTGGGCGAATACTACAATATTTTATATGAAGGAAAGAATGGATTCGTGGGCCATGAGATGATCCTGGAGTGCAGGAATTTTAAAGAACTGGCTAACATAACAGAGGCCGATATAGCGAAGCGATTGATGGACTTCGGATTTCATGCACCTACGCTTTCATTCCCGGTACACGGCACCCTGATGGTGGAACCTACTGAGAGCGAATCGCTCGGGGAGTTAGACCGCTTTATCTCAGCCCTGGTAGCCATCCATAAGGAGATAATGGATATCAAAGACGGGAATTCCGATCCGGACGATAATCCGCTTAAAAATTCTCCGCATACCCAGTTTGAGGTCACCCGCGATGACTGGCCACATCCCTACACAAGAAGGCAGGCTGCCTTTCCGCTGAAATGGGTGGAGGAAAATAAGTTCTGGCCGGCAGTTGGGAGAGTGGATGATGCCTATGGTGACCGGAACCTTGTGTGTACGTGTTTGCCTACAGATGCATATAAAGAATAGTGACGCTATTCTTTATATGCATCGTTTATGCCATGAATAAATCTCTCCGCACACTCTCTGATATCAAGGTGATATCCACCCTCGAGGACGGCAAAGACCTTATCAAAAGATCCGGACAGGTTTAATCCGCATTGGTAATACCCGTCGAGGGAATAATTCAGGTTCAGTAACCGGTCCTTTTCATAGGCGTCAAAACCGGCCGATACACCCACCACATCAGGCTCAAATTCTGTTGCCCTCAGGATGGCTTTATTTACAGCTTCTAAGAACATGTCATCTCCTGAACCTGCAGGAAGCGGGAAATTCATTGTGTAACCTTTCCCTTCTCCATCTCCTGTTTCATCTTTCTCACCGGTCCAGGGATAGGCATTTTGCTGGTGGATGGAACAAAACAATACTTTATTCGACCGGTAGAAAATCCATTGTGTTCCATCTCCATGGTGACCATCGATATCAAGGATAAATACTTTTTTCCCTTCATTTACCAGTTTCTGCGTGGCTATAGCCATATTGTTGAACAGGCAGAATCCATCGGCACGCTCAATTTTTGCGTGGTGACCGGGGGGACGAACCACGGCGAAATCACCCTGTTCAGCAGCCAGAACGGTCATTCCAACGGCAGTGATGGCAGCTTCATAAGTTGCCGGAGATAAGTATACTTCAGCCAGAACCTGGTGGTTCGTACAGGCATTCTTTATCAGGTTCAGGTGATTTTCTGAATGAACCAGTGTAATGTATGCCTCTCCATTGCATTCTGTATCTTTGTAACTGGCAGGAAATTCTTCAATCCTGTACGGGCCCTCAGCAAAACTGTCAGGGTTATGATCCAGGAACTTTTTATTAAAAAGGACTTTCACGATGTGATTTTCTGATTATTGTATGATGAGCCTTTCGATGACTCCCCGGTTACCGTTGCCGGCTTTAAGAAGATAGAATCCTGAAGGAACTTGCGATATGTCTAACGTGTGGGTGAAATCCCCATATGGATTTCTCATTTCCTGTCTGAGGATGAGCCTGCCGGTCAGGTCGAACAAATACAGTGTAAATGCATTGCAGTCCGGATTATGGGAATAGTTGCGGATATCAATAGTAACCAAATCGACGGCCGGATTCGGGTAAACCTCCATCTGGAAATCCCGAATCTGGTTTACAAGGTTAGTTGTCAGGATATTGGATACACCTGGCGTGTATTGGACCATCGTGTTCCAATCGGATGCACCATCCGGGAAACGGCCATAGGATTGATCGGTTGTTTGTGGTCCGAACAGGACTGAGTCGACCCAGGTGAATTCATCCTGAAAAATGGTGGATAATCCGATTTCCTCGCCCGCTGTGCCGAGCCTGAAATTCAGATGAAGCGGTCCCAGCAAGGTATCCTGGTCGGCAAATAATACCAGGTATTCACCCGGGTGGATCGTTGTCTGATCGGGAAAATTATCAGGGATCATGTATTTGAAAGGGTCGGAAAGGTCATCCGTAAAATAAAATCCAGCCAGGTTAACCACCTGTTGTCCTGCATTAAAAATCTCGATCCAGTCTTCAAATTCACCAGATTCATCCTGGTATGCCGTTTGATTGTCAGCCATGAATTCATTAATAATGAGATCTGGTAATTCATCCACTGTTTTAAAAACCGGTTTGATAGTAATTCCTTCAGTAGGTTCAAAGGCAACATGCGAATCATATAGAAAGGTAATTTCACCGGCAGCGTAATAATTTCCAGAGAGTTCAAGGTCAAAACTTATGTCGGAGCTGTTGGGACCGTTTTGATGTATTTCAACAGCGATGGAATTGGCCCCATTTTGGACAGGTAACTCATCCAGTTGGAAACCGAAATAAGTAATTTCATCATCACCACCGATGAAGGTTACAGCATATGTGTCATACCCGATATCTCCGGACGGCATATTTGACCTGAGAACTTCTTCGCCATTTACATAAATAACCGCTCCATCATCGCGCATAAGATTAATGGTAAAACCTGTAAAGTTTGAGATGTCTGTTAGCTCAAATTCACTGCGGAAGTAGTAGGTAATGTATTTATTTTCCGGGTCGGGACCGTAATTCAGGATAGTGGTTTCACCAACATCTCCGTAACCCAGTTCGCCCTTTCCTTCATCCCAGGATGTGTCATCAAAGCCCGGAAGGTTCCAGCTTGCTCCGGGGGAATATCCTTTATCAAAATATTTCCAGTTTGAGTTGGCGGGCAGCAGGTTCTCCTGGTGCAGGTTACCGGTTGACATTTCCCACATGGAAAAAGTGTTTCCGGTCGCAGGCAGTGCTTCAAGTTCCAGGGGAAATCCTTTAAAGAATCTTCCTGAAAAACCATCAGCAGGGATTTCAAATCCGTTCACTTTAACCGTACCATCAGCATCACTGTTTTCAATATTGAACATTATCACATCCCCCAGGGAGAAAAAGCGCCTCATGTTTTGCCAGACAAATTCCGGACGCATGCGGGCAAAATCCCTGAGCTGTTCGATATTTGCTTCCCATTGGTCTAATGACCAGGGTTCTGCCCACCGGTTGTTATGCATAGGGTAATCACCGGCGATCATTCCGTATAAAGAGTCTATAACCTGTATGATTCGCTCCTGCTGAAATGTGGTATTGAGGTGCATCATATATTTCCTGATGAATTCATTCCGGAAACCTTCATTTTCAAATAATCTCCTGATAATAAGGGTAGCCCAGCTTGGATTAGGCCAATCAGGTCCATTCTCGGCGGTTGAAAAAGTGAACATGTCCTGTGAGGGTTCGAAACCATACAATCCCATCCCGAAGTCCAGGTCGAATAAGATCCAGCGCCATTTCCCTTCAGCAGTATTAGGGCGCCAGTATCTGAGGTTATTGCCTGGCCAGTCATCGTTCCCGAAAAACATTTCCGTTATCAGGTAATTCATGTATTCATCCACATCCATTTTACTTGCCACCCAGTCATAATTTTCCTGTACAGAGAGATTATGCGAAATAAGATAGTTATTTAACTGGTTGTAATTAGTGTACGAACCGGCAAAGACCTGGCCCCGGTTTTTAATAAAATCTATTTCTTCAGGGGGGATCCCGTAATTTGAATAGATATAATGTTCGTTGAGCTTTTCTCTCAGATTATGGATACCCCAGTATTCCCCGTTCAGGAATATGTGAGCCGGTTCAAAAGCCTGGGCATCAACATCCATTTGGCTTTTAACGACAGCTTGCATTATACCATCCCTCATCAGTGTATATTGAAAATCATTACCCGAGTTGCGGAATACCAGTCCCTTGAACCAATCGATATCTTTTTCCCGGAAAAATGGATACCTTAATTCATTTGCACCGTATTGTTTACGGAGGTAAAAAGCGAGGGATTTCATTGGAGAACCGCGGCTGCAGCCTCCAAAGATTTTTGTGCCACCGTCAATCTGGAGGATCCTCTTCCCTGAAAGATCAAAATATTCAAGGCTAAGTGGCCGTTCCCAATCCTGGTTAAAATTCATAGGTTGATCATTGCAATATCCCGGAATGCCATTTAATCCTTCAATATAGATGCCGGTATAATCATCCCACAGGTTCGGCGGATCGGTAACCAGGGAGAAAACGGGAAGGTTAAACGTTTGCCCGATTATATATGTGCCCGTTTCTATCCAGCTTGGTTCATAACCTTCCGCCCAGATTTTTGTCCGTATTACTGTATTGTTGTTTACATGTATCGGGCCCAGGTAAGCTTCCGAATTCTCATCAGGTTCAGAGCCGTCCAGTGTATAGCGGATAGTAGGACCTGTTCCATTCCATGTTAGCGCTATATTTTGGGCATCCGGGTATAATCCGGGGGGCGGATCAAATTGGATTCCAAATGCCAGTTTATATCCTGAACTGTGATCATTTTGGTTGCCTGGTGTGGGATTGGAAAAGTACACATGTTCAGATTTATTGTTATTCCCGAAGGAAACATTTTCAAATTGCCGGTCAAACCTGATTGAATCAATCATCTGACCTGTTCCAAGGTTGGAAAGGTATAATGATTCACCGGCGACATCCAGTTTAAAGCTGGCATGCAATCCGGCGATTTGATGTTCCGGATTATCTGCCCAAATGAGAAGGTATTTACCGGGGCCGATCGTGGTACCTGACGGGAATATCCATTTTCCCGGGTTATCGAATCTGTCACTCAGAGAACAATAGGTCAGGTCGTATGTTATATCACCGCTATTATAGATCTCAATCCAGTCAGTATATGTCCCTGTTTGAGGATTCAGAATGGTTGAGGTATTGAAAGCCATTACCTCATTAATAAACACCTGGGCCTTTCCTGAAGCCAGAAAATTGAATATGAACAGGATATAGATAACAGTTCTTTTCATAATACTACCGCATAATTACGAAAATAAATGGAAATAGTTCGTGATTTTTGATTCCCCGTGCATTATAATATTCCCTGTAGTATTAATTCTATTTGTATATTGCATTATGTTCACTGATGAAGGAAGATTATAATGGAGACAACTGAATTAGGCTTATTGGTTGCACAGCAACTTACCGGGATAGAGGATTTGCACTATGGATTATGGGATGAAGATGCCAAACCTGAAGTGTCGGATTTCTTCGAAGCCCAGAACCGCTATTCTGAATTTGTGATGTCAAACATCTGCGAAGCGGTTCAGGAAAAATCGGCCAGGATCCTTGATGTGGGCTGTGGTACCGGGATAATGCTTTCCCGCTTGCTTGAATCGGGCTACCAGGTAGATGGGGTGATTCCCTCTGCAAAATTAAAAGAGCAGGTCGATCAGCGGGTATCTTCTTTGAACGTTGAATATAAGCCGAATATCTATGACTGTTTTTTCGAAGATTTCCCCGGTTCAGAAAGAAATCAGCAATATGACCTTGTCTATTTCAGTGAGAGTTTTCAATATATCCCAATGGATGAGAATTTCAGGGTAATAAAATCGTTATTGAAACCAGGCGGGAAAATGCTCATATGTGATTTTTTCAGGACAGGGAATGATGGTGACGGAGGGCCCGGCGACGGGAGCATGGGTGGCGGGCATCCCCTGGGTGATTTTTATGAGTTTATTAATAATGATTTTGAGATTTTAAAGGATCAGGATATCACCAGGAATGTCAGCCCGAGCCTTGAGTTATTAAATGACATTCTTATGAACAGGTTATACCCGGCCATTCAGTCATTTGATACATTTTTAAGGACAAAATACCCTTTACTAAACCGGTTGATCAGGTTCTACCTGCGCAAAAAGTTACGGCGCCTGAAATTTAAATATTTCTCCGGGTACCGCAGCAAACCGGTCTATGAGAGATACAAAACCTACCATTTGATCGTACTGAAATACAAGGGTTTATAACTTTCAATACGAAAAATCCCCATACGTTGTGCGATATTTCCTCTTTCCTGTCATTAAGGGTTGAGAGCGAATTATTCATTAACCTTAATTCTTAAGCTATGAGAAGAGGAATCAACAAAGTCACCTTAGTTGGAAACGTAGGTGACGATCCCAAAGTAAACCAGATCAATGACGACCTGAAGGTGGCCCGTTTTCCGCTGGCTACCAACGAGTTGTATCTTGACAAAGACGGGAACCATGTGCAAAAGACCCAGTGGCACACGATCGTTGTCTGGAACAAGATCGCAGGGGTGATCGAGGAATATGTCAAAAAAGGAGATCCGCTTTATGTTGAAGGGAAAATTCAAACTTCGACATGGGAGGATAAAGAAGGTAACAAGCGCTATTCCATCGAGATCAACTGCGACAATTTTCTGTTCCTGGATAATAACCGGACGAAGGAAGAGGAGTAGTCTGCAGTCGGTAGCCTGTGTGAGTATGACTTGAGGACTCGAGACTCGAGGACTTGTAGACTTAATGTTGCTGGTAAGCCTGCCGGGTAGCCATTGGTTGCCCGGTGGGTTATCTTATCCTTATTCAGGATCCCGCAGTCTATTCAGTATCGGATAAGCCTTTGCCCAAATTATACCTTGCAAGAAACTGTGTGAATTTCATATGGTACTCAATTTTACTGGTATTCTTCATAGAAAACGGGACTGAAAGTACCGGACAGGGAGAAGTCCTGATGGTTCTGTCAGTAGTGCTTCCAATTAGTATTTTATCAAACATACCCTGGCCTTGTACCGGCATGGCTGTCAGATCTATTGACCCTTTTTCGGCATATTTATTGATTTCTTCATGTGGTTGTCCAACCTGGATAATATATTCAGCCTTTTCAGATGGTATCCCTGTAAAATCTTCAAGAGAATTCAATATTTCATTTTTTAGCTTTTGATTCTCTTTATTATCAAAATGGTAACGTATACTGAGGATATCAGGGTAATCGTCCTCCTCAATGACAAAAATGAATTTAAGCTTTGCATGAAATCCTGCAAATAGATTAATTGCCTGTTTGGCTGCAATCCTGGATCCTTCTGAAAAATCAACAGGTATAAGCATGGTCTTTACTTCTCTTTTGAGCCAGTCTTTGTGGATTGTTAATACAGGGACCTTTGACAGCTTGATGATTTTTTCAGACACACTCCCCAGTAACCATTTACTAATACCTGTTTTACCGTGAGTCCCCATTATAACAAGGTTAAAATTTTGGTTTTCAAGAAAGTCCATGATACCGGCCGGAACGGAAATACTATTAATAATCTCGGTTTTGATGTCTAATGACTTTATTTCATTCCTTTTAATGTGTGAATCAAGTTTATCTTTAATTTCCATCTCCCTTACAAGGATGGATTCTTTTATTGCCTGAAGATGCTCCTCCCCGTTATATATGTCGTTGAAAGCTGTCAGCACATGTAAAACGGTTATCCGGGATCCTTGTTTTTCAGCCAGGAAATATGCATAATCCAGGGCATTGGTGGAAGAATCGCTAAAATCAAATGGTACCAGTATGTTATTCATTGCATTATCATTTTAAAGTGAACGGATGGCATTATTGATATCTTTTTCAGGATACAGTTTCACCTGGGCGACCAGCTTAAGAAATTCCTCTTTTGTGCAGAGTGCCGGTCCGGGCTGCAAGGTTGTAGCGGTACCGGCTGCTACTGCATAGATCAGGGCTTCCTGAATTGTTTTATCGGTGACGGTTCCATAAACAAAGCCAGCTACCGATGAATCACCTGCACCAATGGTGTTAACCACTTTCACCTGTGGCGGTACTGCAAGAAACCTTTCCTTCTGACTTACAAGTAGAATTCCCCTGGCTCCCATGGAGACCAGCACCATGCCTGTACCCTGGTCACAAATCGTTTGTGCTGTGCTGATAATAGTATTAATATCCCCCATTTCCTTACCCGACAGGCGGCTCAGCTCATGCACATTCGGCTTAATAAAATCGGGGAATACCTGGATCCCCATCTCGAGGGCAACACCATCTGTGTCAAGGACGATTTTTGAACCCTTGCCCCTGGCAATTTCCATGATCTTAAGGTATATTTCTGGGTGAACGCCAGGTGGAAGGCTCCCACTTATAATGACAAATTCAGGATCCTTAAGTTTTTCGATCTGGTGAATGATCCTCGTCAATTCCATAGGCATGATTTCAGGGCCGGGGGCGCTAAATATGGTTTGGCTCTTATCTTCCATGTTATATATGACTATGTTGGTGCGGATTTCACGAGCTATTTTTGTGAAATTACAGTTGATCCCTTCATTTATCAGCCGACCTTCCATCTCTTCCCCGTCATATCCTCCTACAAATCCCAATGCTTCATTCCTGATTCCAAACTCTGACAGCACCCGTGAAACATCAATGCCCTTGCCGGCGGCATAACGCTCTTCCTTCCGGATGCGATTCGAATCATTATACCTTATTTTGTCAATCCAGATATTGCGGTCAAGAGCGGGATTTAATGTGATGGTGTAGATCATTGTATTGTTATCTTATGAGAATTTGAAATCATTAAAATAACTTAACTAAGATAGAAGTTTTTAATGTGAAATAAATTGAAGTTTAAATAAATATGCATCTGAGTTCATTAATAATAAACCATTCGCAGATCAATTGCGGGTGATTTATTTTTACCCTTTGGATCACATTATATTTTGGTGAATAAAAAAAAGGTTATGGTGTAAAATTTTTTCAGAAAGGATTAGTGGCGAAATCCCTTTTGTCTTTCTGCGAAGTTTTTCCGTATTGCTGGAAATCCTACCTAATATTCCGGACCAGGAATGAGCAGTATTGTTCTTTTCAGCGGCTTCCAAATACTTGATTTTCATCCAGGAATCCGTCTGCGATTACGGTCATCCGGATATTCTCCTCTCCAACTGGTATAATAGAAGGCAGTAAGATCGACGGCACCATTTTTGTCCCGTTGTTCATGGTTGTAAGGGTATTCGGAATTGCCTGGTCCCGGGCCAATAAAACCGCTATCTGGGCAGTTGAGGAAGCGAGTGATTCAATAACCTTGTAAACGGTCATTGTCTGAGTGCCCTCGACTATCCTTCTGCAGGCATCTGTTTCTGCGTCCTGTCCCGACAATAATACATCTTTTCCCAGGCCATATTCAGCAAGTGCGCGTGCAGCTCCTCTCGAAAGCTTGTCGCTGGAGGAGACAATGGCATCCAGCTTTTTACCCTCCTCGAGATATTGTTTAACCGCCTCGTATGCCTTATCCTCATTCCATCCTTCAATATTCATGTCAAATACTATCTGAATGTCCCCCTTGACGATCAGGGGTTGCAGTATATTCATCTGACCTATTCTCAGCTGGTTGGTGTTGTTGTCCTCCGGAGCACCGCCCAGAATGGCATATTTACCTTTGGGTTTTATTTTTGTAAGGTATTCTGCCTGGATTTCCCCAATCCTGATATTATCGAATGATAGGTAACAGTCTAGATTACAGTTTTTAATGATCCTGTCATAAGCGATCACTTTAATTCCTCTTGCCGCTGCATAATCCACGATAGCGCCTGCAGATTCACTATTTACAGGGACGATGATCAGGACATCCAGCTTCCCCTCG
>CAYZEZ010000109.1:12670-14589 GCA_964477295.1 uncultured Bacteroides sp.
GCCTGCAGATTCACTATTTACAGGGACGATGATCAGGACATCCAGCTTCCCCTCGTCAATCATTTCCTGGGCCTGTCTGGCTTGTTCTTTCTCATTGCCCAGTGCTTCCTTTACGATGACTTCGGCTCCTTTTAACTCAAGCTGTTGTGTCAGGTACATGATGTCTTTTGTCCATCTTTCATGGGAGGGCCCCATGCTTATACCAACAACGGGAGGGTGGTCACCTGAGCAGCAGGTAACCAATAAACCGATAAAAAATAAGGTAAACAGGTTAAGAATTGAGGTCTTCATGGCTGTAGTATTAGGTGAAACAATCTTGAGAAGGGAAAGGTCAGCTACGATGCAAAGCGAATCATGCTATGTGAAAAGATACTCAATAAATATAATCATTATGGTAATAAAAATCAAATGGAATTCATCTTGGACTGACCTTGCGGGTATTCCAATAAAAAGAAAAAAAAGGCTGTCCCAGAAGCCGGAATAACCACCATTCTCCTTGGTACCAGGAGGGATCCACAACATTTTGATTATCAGTATGGATCCCGCATCAGGTGCGGATGATTGGCTATATCGCCTTTTGAGACAGCCCTCAGTAAACCAGTTACTCTTTATTAGATTTGAGACTTTAGCTCCCAGAGCAGTTTATATTCTATCATCCGAACCGTCGATTGAATCATACTTAATCCAGCCGCCGAGCGTATCATAGGGGCATTGAGCAGCTGAAGGGCCCAGCCGGCATCCGGTCCGGACTCTTGGGTCATCAGTTGTTCTCTAATAAAAGCCCTCAACTCGTCATCTTTTGTGATGGCCAGTGCGTCTGACTGGTAATCCTTTAGCATTTCTTCAATCGCAAAACATTTGCCGTCCTCGAATTCCTCACCGTATATTACACGGACAACAGGATAGTTGTTGTATTTTCCCACAGCCATGTCAAAATCCACCATACCATTCGACATGACAACCGCTTCATTCTCTTCATTCGCCATAACCACCATTTCCCTTTTGGCAGATTGTGCGAAGTCACATATCTCGTCTGCCTCCGCATTAATTTCTTTCATACTGCTCAAAGCCGCCAGCTCATTCATTTCCGCTGTTGCCACAAGGGCATCACTCATAGCATTTAATTGACCGGCCTGGTGGTATAAATTGCTTTCCACCTGGATAAAGCTGTCCCAGTAATCCTTGCTGGGTTCCCGGGATCTTACCAGTGACATGATAAATATGGCCACCAGCGATACAACCAATATGATCGCAAAGAAATTATTGACCCGGTTTTCTTTCTGCTTTAACTGATTCAGAATAAAAAATGGCAGCAACAAAACGGCAACGGAAAACCAGGATACAATGATTACCCATCCCGCCCCCGGCCAGTGCTGGACCTTAAAAAGTGCTCCTGTTATAAACAGTATGCCTGCTATTACCCCGCTTATATACACTCCTTTATTAAACGGTTCATTCTTCTTCCGGGCTTGTCTAAATTTAACAACAGCGAAAATGGGCAGGAAAACAAATCCCATCATTACCATTCCCAGTGTTAAAAATATCCCTGCACCCGGAAGGTGCTGGATTTTCATCAGGGCTCCGATCACTGACAGGACCCCGGCAATCGTCCCTGTGACATAAAGCCCCATAGGAACAGGTTCATCAAGTTTGCGTGTATCCCGGATCCGTACCATGACAAATACGGGCAGGAACACGGCCCCGGTCACAAACAGGCCAAGTGAAATAAGCAGCCCGGCACCGGGCCAGTGCATTACTTTAAAAATGGATGCAATAATGATAATAATCGGTACTGCAACGCCTAATACATACATTAATCGTTTCATTCTTCTGTATTTTTTACTGATTAAATAAAGTGTTTCGTCCTGGATCTGCCTGATGCGTTTCTTTCCCATCTTGCCTTTAACTTTCCTGTAGGC
>CAYZEZ010000110.1:0-8216 GCA_964477295.1 uncultured Bacteroides sp.
CTTTATCGATGCCGAGCATGCCTTCGACCGGTTTTATGCACAGAAGTTGGGTGTGGACATCGAAAACCTGCTGATCTCGCAACCTGATAACGGGGAACAGGCACTGGAAATAACTGATCACCTTATACGTTCGGGTGCCATTGATATAGTGGTGATCGACTCAGTAGCAGCTCTTACCCCCAAATCGGAAATTGAAGGTGAAATGGGAGATTCCAAAATGGGATTGCAGGCCCGCCTCATGTCGCAGGCACTGAGAAAACTGACGGCAAATATCAGCAAGACCAATACCTGCTGCATGTTCATAAACCAGCTCAGGGATAAGATCGGGGTAATGTTTGGAAATCCCGAAACAACCACTGGTGGTAATGCCCTCAAATTTTACGCCTCCATAAGGGTCGACATCCGCCGTACAGGCCAGCTGAAAGAAGGTGAAGATATCCAGGGAAACAGGACGCGTGTAAAAATCGTTAAGAACAAAGTAGCTCCACCTTTCAAGAAAGCAGAGTTTGATATAATGTATGGCCAGGGCGTCTCCAAGACAGGAGAGATTATTGACCTGGGAGTTGAATTGGAACTGATAAAGAAAAGCGGATCGTGGTTCAGTTACGGAGATACCAAGCTGGGACAGGGCAGGGATGCCGTAAAGCAATTGCTGATGGATAATCCTGAACTCGCAGAGGAAATTGAAACAAAGATTTTTGAATCGTATAACAGCAAGATTTAACAGACCGCAACCGATATAAGAACCTTGCGTTCAACCAAAACCTAAATCTATGTATCCCTTTAAACTTTCAGGAGCTATCCTCCTGTGGGCATTGCTTTATGCATGCACCAGTACCAATCAAAAAAGCTTAAAAAGTGATTTTGATTTTTCGGGAAGGCTTACCGAAACAGAGATTTCAAATGGTGTACTGACCCCGGAGATCCTATGGAAATTTGGCAGGCTGGGTGAAGTGCAATTATCCCCCGACGGTTCTCAGATAGTATATACTGTTACCCGCTATGATGCCACTACCAATGAACACGCTACGGATATATTCATACAGGTTATCCAGGACGGGGATCCTGTAAAACTAACCGATAGTGATGGTTCATATAATAACCCCCGCTGGACCCCGGATGGATCAAGAATAGGATTCATCACGGGTAAATCAGGTTCCCCACAGATATGGGAAATGAATCCCGACGGGTCGGGATGGGTGCAGGTATCTGATCATGAAGGAGGCATAAACAGCTTTGAGTATTCCCCTGCTGGTGGCCATATTCTGTTCACCTCAGATGTCAAAACCGATGTCACGCCTGCCGAATTGTATCCCGATCTCCCTCTGGCCAATGTGAAGATCATCGACGACTTGATGTACCGGCACTGGAACGACTGGACCGATTATCGTCACAGCCATATTTTCGTTGCTTCCTTAAAGGGAAACAAGCTGGAAAAAGCCATAGACATTATGCCAGGGGAACCCTGGGATTCACCGCTTTCCCCTTATTTCGATGCAAGTGAGATCAGTTGGAGCAAAGATGGTAGGTACATTGCCTATACCTGTAAAAAAATGAAAGGGAAAGAATATGCCCTGAGTACCAATTCAGATATCTACCTGTATAGTCTTGAATCAGGAGACACAAAAAACCTGACTGATGGCATGCCTGGATATGATAAGTATCCTGTATTTTCAAATGATGGTAAGAAGATCGCATTTGAAAGCATGGAAACACCTGGTTATGAGGCTGATAAAAAAAGATTAATGGTTTGCGACCTGGAAACAAGTGAAAAAACTTACCTGACGAAAGATTTCGACCAGGAGGCATCTCAATATTTCTGGAGCGATGATGACCGGGAGATATGGTTCCTGTCGGGAATCCATGCCACATATCAGATCTATAAGATCAGACTGTCCGATCTGGCAATATCCCAGGTAACAAATGGCACTCATGATTATACATATTTCTCTATAGCAGGAGAAACCATGATTGGGACAAAAATGTCGATGCGGATGGCATCGGAGGTATTCCGGATAAATCAGGAAAATGGGGAGGAAACCCAGCTTACTTTTATCAATAAACCCATTTATGACCACATAGAAATGGGCCGGGTGGAGGAACGATGGATAAAAACAACAGATAACAAAGACATGCTGGTATGGGTCATCTATCCACCGGGATTTGATGATACAAAACAATATCCCGCCCTTCTTTATTGCCAGGGAGGACCACAGAGTGCCCTCAGCCAGTTCTTTTCTTACCGTTGGAATTTCCAGATAATGGCCGCCAACGATTATATTATCGTGGCACCTAACAGGAGGGGATTGCCTTCTTTTGGCCATGAATGGAACCTCCAGATATCGGGCGATTACGGGGGACAAAACATGAAGGACTACTTAAGCGCCATCGATGCATTAAAGGAAGAACCATTTATAGATGAAACCCGCCTGGGATGTGTAGGTGCCAGCTATGGTGGTTACTCGGCATTTTGGCTTGCCGGTCATCATGAGAAGCGGTTTAAAGCCTTTATTGCCCATTGCGGGATTTTTAATTTTGAAAGCATGTATGGGGAAACAGAAGAAATGTTCTTTGTCAATTTTGATTATAAAGGGCCCTACTGGCAGGATCCCAAGCCAAAGAGTTATGAGTTCTCACCGCACCTGGCCGTGCAGAACTGGGATACGCCCATACTGATCGTCACCGGGCAGAATGATTTCCGGATACCTTATACGCAGAGTATGGAGGCATTCACTGCAGCGCAGTTGCTTGGTGTACCCAGCAGGCTGCTATTTTTTCCGGATGAGTATCATTTCGTGACCAAGCCCCAGGATGCCATACTCTGGCAAAGGGAATTTTTCGGATGGCTGGACAGGTACGTAAAGGAGTGATGCATTAGTGTGATTTGTAACTAGCTGATAATTAGATCCTGAAATAAATTCAGGATGACTATCCAACAATATCTGGAATCTATTATGGGGACATAAGCAATCCCCGGATTAAAGTATTTTTATTATATTTAGTTGAAATTGTATAAGACCGTTCGCTATGAACAATTTTTTTCAATTTCTGCTGCATTTCATCTTTATTGCAACTTTCCTGTTTGTATTTATCATTGCCATTATTATTCTCAAGCCATTCAGGTTGCACAGGAAAAGGAAAGTATCTACAATTTTACTGAAAATCAGCTACTTGCTTTACCTTGCATTCTTTCTTGGATTTGTCTACCTGGTTTTGTTCTTCACCGATAACGAGGTAAGTAATGAGGAAGTCATGGAAAACGGGACTTCCGTGATCTATTACATCATCGTGCTCATTGCCTTCTTCCTGCCTAACATCGGGATAATGATCCGGCGAAAATTCAAGGAAAATAGAGGGGTCTTCAATTACGCGGTGACTGTTATGAATCTCGTAGTCATTCTGGCGTTGATTTTTATGATAAGCCAGATAGAGTGGTCGTTTACTTAATTCTCTTGAATGGTCAGCCTGCAGCTGACCATTCTATTATCTTCTTAAGCTTTTCTTCTAACGGCAAATATCCATCCAGCCAACGGATTGGTATACCATTACGCTCCATCCGCCGGTACCATGTCATCTGCCGCTTGGCAAATTGATGGATAGCTGTATTCAGCCCTTCAAACATAGTATCATAATCCAAATCACCCCTTAGATGAAGAGCCAGGTATTTATACTCCAACCCATAATACATCAATTGCTCATAGGTAAGTCCCGAAGCCAGCAGGGCTTCAGCTTCTGCAAGCATTCCATCCTCCAGGCGCTCGTTCAACCTCCCGGTTATGAGCCTCCTGGTTGATTCCCGGTCATATTTTATTCCAACGACCAGTGTATTCAGTTCAGGGAAATCGCTGTCCTCTTCCTGATTTTCAAGGTAGTATTCTTCAATTTCAATCGCCCTGATCAGTCGTTTTCTGTTTTCAGTATCCGTGATATTATGCAATGGTTTATACGCCGTAAGCATCTCCTGCATCTCATCCATACTCTTGTCTTCCAGATTTTTACGTAGTTGTTGGTTCACCGGGACGTTAATCAGCCGGTAACCTTTCAGAACAGCTTCAATGTAGAGTCCGCTGCCACCGCAAAGCACCGGCAGCTTGCTTCTGCCACGAATCTCATTAAAAGCCTTTATGAAATCACGCTGGTATTCATACACATTGTATTCATAACCCGGATCAGCAATATCAATCAGGTGACAGGGTATCTGCCGGTCTCCCACTTTGTAGTCGTTCAGGTCTTTCCCTGTTCCAAGGTCCATACCTCTGTAAACCTGTCGTGAGTCGGCGCTGATCACTTCCCCATCCACCCGGTCAGCCAACCGGGCAGCTACCTTCGTTTTACCCGAGGCTGTAGGCCCGAGTATTGTTATCAGGTTATACACAATATATTAATACCATTAATAAGTCTACGAGTCACCATCTGCCTTCAGCCGCCGGTCGGTAAATCACTCTCAATTCCCATGTTCATTCTCCAGGATCATTGTTCACAGTTCCCCGATATCCACAAAATTATTAAATTCGCACAGATTTTAAGATGGAAAACAGGATCAACATAAAGAACAAAAAGGCATATTTCGATTACGAGGTCATCGAAAAGTATGTGGCTGGAATCAAGCTGACCGGCACCGAGATAAAATCGATCCGAAAGGGAAAGGCCAGCCTGGTTGATTCCTATTGCTATTTTGCCAATAATGAATTATGGGTAACAAACATGCGTATTTCAGAATATGACCAGGGAAGCTATAACAACCATGATCCTTACCGCGACAGAAAGTTATTACTAAACCGGAAGGAATTAAATAAGCTTGAAAAGAAAGTCAGGGAAAAAGGATTGACTATTGTTGTACTGCGTCTTTTTATCAATGAGAATGGATTGGCCAAACTCGACATAGGTTTATCACGTGGTAAAAAGGAATACGATAAACGTGAATCGATAAAGGAAAAGGACATTAAACGCGACATGGAGAGGATGGGAAAAGTAAGATAATTGTCTTGCGATATACCTGATTTACTGCAGGAAGAAAAAGTTGATCACCATATATACCTCTTCCGTATCAAGATCGGACGAAAAGTCGAAGAAATCATCGATCGACTTTAACAGTTCATCAAAACTCAGATAGTTATCACCATCAAGATCCAGCGATTTAAATTTCTCAGGCATGCTCTCCAGGCTCAACCTA
This sequence comes from uncultured Bacteroides sp., assembly GCA_964477295.1. Lineage (GTDB taxonomy): Bacteria > Bacteroidota > Bacteroidia > Bacteroidales > SM23-62 > CAYZEZ01. Next base: position 5,174 of record CAYZEZ010000110.1, read on the forward strand.
TGTTCTTCCTTTTGCGCCTTGAAGTATAAATCCAGGTCTTCCCGTGGTACTGCATCTCCCTGGCTCAAGAGGGTTACCAGCTGTTCTTCGGTTAAAGTTATACCCTGGTCATTTACAAAAGCTCCCGGTTTAGTGTCCTGCTCCTCATCCATATAATCGGGTATACCGTCATCATCGCCATCAAGTGGGCAACCACTTGTATCAACCACCACCATTGGAGGAGTTTCCGGACAAAGATCGGATCCGTCGTAAACACCATCTTCATCCATATCCTCAAACATGGTATAATCAAAATCACCCAGCTCTGCAAACATCAGCTCTTCCGTAATTACCTTGGGTTGTGAAAACAGGTCGAGGTGCAATGTAAAATAGGAAAAGGAATACGCATCATTCTTGTCGTTTCCAACTACGCCTTCACCCTGCCAGCTTACGTTATCAATAAGATCTGTTGTTGTAAAATGATAAGAATAACCAAACCTGAGCTTTATCCGCTGTGCCAGCAAGAAATCGACCCCCAGATCTATGGGTATAGCAAATGCATTCTTACTGTAATTCCCGAGACCATAAAGGTCCTGATCCCTTAGATCGGTCTCAAAATTCCAGTCGCGGTATAGCAAAATACTGTTATTCAAGTTTTTATCCTCCTGTGAAATACTACGGATCGTTCCATCCGACCAATAGTTGTATTCCAGGCCATTCCCATCATACAGATCTCCTTTTGAACTAAATGAGATATTCTCAAATCCCAGGGAAAAAAAGGGCATAAAAGTTGGTTGATCCCTTTTAATCAAATGACCGAAATTGTATTCCAGGCTTATTCCAAAGGTGATAATACTTGATCTGAAATTGAGATTTCGCGTAATATTTTCCGATGAGCGCTCATTACCTGTAAGAGATCCGGTAAGCAGTGAGAAATTTGCTACAAAATTACGCTTGTTATCTATGAATGAAGAAACTTTTAGCTGTAGTGCATAGTTTCCAATCAGGGGTGTCGGGAATGCATTGCTCACATCGCCTTTAAAGTTTAATATTCCGGCGCTGATACCAATCACTGGTTTGTATACAGGATTCTCCACTATAATCTCACGGGTCAGCAGCGAATCAAACTCATCTTCATCCTGTGCCAGAAGTGATTGTGCTGCTATCAACAGAAGTGAAACCATCAGGAGACTCCCGATGGTTTTATTAATAGAAACTGTGATATGTCTGGTCCATTCTCTCATTCAGATTCCTGAGCTCCAACTTATACGGGCCAAATTCCTTTTGGTTACTGCAACTCAAATCCGCTGGTTAAAACCGATGGCAATTGATATCGTACTCACATTCCACACCCATGGTACACCGATTCACCGTTCCCCGGTAAGTTTCAGGGCTTCAGGTACGGTTATGCGGGTCCCATTCTGGTATGCTGTAACAAAAGCTCCGGATATTTTTTTTGTTGTAGATACCATACCCCTGAATTCCTGTGCCTCGCGATAGTTTGGGAATGATCCAAGGGAGTATTTATACCAACCGTTATGAATTTCTATTTTGACTGGCCTGTTAAAGCCGTACTTCTTATATACACTCACAGGATCAACAAATACATGAACGGCCGCAAGCTGTACCCTGTAATAGATACCTGTTTCCACCGGCAACAACATCGTAGGTGGAATATCTTCAAATTGTGTTGGACGTTGTTCTTTGGTAAACGCCTCATTTTCGGTGACAGGAACAGTTTCTTTTACCTGTGGTTTCTCCTTAACCAGGGGTTCTTCCTCAATTACCACAGGTTTATCATCCTTGGGCGGAGGCGCAGCTTCACCGCTTTCAACTGATATCAGGAAGGCTTCCACATTGTTCTCATCCACATCCGACAGATCCATGGGCTGCTGCACAATCGGTACATCAATATTCCTTCCCTGATCAATATATGAGAACTTTCCATTTATGGTTAAGTCGGTTGTCGTTTGGGAACCTGCCGGGATCAAACGGTATGCTATTACAAAACCGCTTTCAGGAGGCAAATTCATCCATACAAACTTGGCAATTCCATTCTTAAAGGTAAAGATCCCATCTTTGGAATCCATGCTTTTCGCATCAAAACCATCCGGGATCTGCTCCTCTATCTTGGCAAACTTGTTCATCTCCTTCTTATATACCAGGATACGCACAATGATATCATTGCCGGTCACTGTTTTGTATGGAGTTTGCCTGAGACAGGTGATATCATGACGCGATTCGATGGCCTCTTTTTCAGCAGCCAGGACCCCCGCAAAATCATTTATATCGACCTGTGCACTGGGGACTATAGTTGGTGAAGGTGTGATGGTTAGGGTAACCGGGGCAACAGCAATGGCCTTTCTTTCGTCACTCTCAACATATGAAAATTCACCCTTCAGGTCAAACTGACCTTTCAGGCGCTCATTAACCATTACTTTATAAGCGATTGAGATCACATCCTTTTTAGGCAGCTTGAGCCATATGAAACGAACCCGCTGGTTCACGAATGAAAAATCAGCTGTCTCCGACAGGTTGGCTGATGCGGTCAGTCCCGCAGGTAGTTCCTGTTGAAATCGTGAAAACTCCTCTAATGATCCTTTTTCAATCTCAATATTTACATTGAACTCCTTGCCTGCAACAACCTCTTCGGGAACAATCATATTTATTTTGATCTGTGCCTTGCCCTGGGTGAAGATCAACAGGCAACCAATGAGGCTAATAATGTATCCGATTTTCTTAATCATAAGATTTACAATATTTTGCAGTATAAAAGTATAAATATCATAATAATAAAACAATTATTCAAAACAATCAATCAACAGGCAACACCATGGACTCTTCTCGCCCCGGGTGCCCGGGCGTGCAATCATCGATCCTTTTTATATTTATAATCCGTAGTGTCCGGCTAAAAAAATAAAGAGAAGGGCACTCCCCGGAGGTTTCTCCCACATTGTATCGTTTTATTTCAGCTAACCCAACAGCAAGCTACTGAAAAACGAGTTCCTGAGTTCGGCGAAGCCAAACGGCAAGGCCAGTTCGGCGAAGCCAAACGGCAAGGCCA
>CAYZEZ010000110.1:8316-14503 GCA_964477295.1 uncultured Bacteroides sp.
AACGGCAAGGCCAGTTCGGCGAAGCCAAACGGCAAGGCCAGTTCGGCGAAGCCAAACGGCAAGGCCAGTTCGGCGAAGCCAATGAGCCCACAGGATTCAAATCAACCGGCTAACAATAAAATACAATTCAACAAATTATCCTTAAAAATTCGGGCTTAGCAGGTACTTGGAATAGAAAGCATTTATATATTCTATCGTCTCATCAGCATTATCCACAAGCTTAAACAAATCGAGATCATCGGGATTGATATTATTCTCCTGTTTCAACATTACATTCTTTATCCATTCAATAAGTCCCTCCCAGTATAATTTACCAACCAGTACAATCGGGAACCTTCCGATCTTTTCCGTCTGGATCAGGGTAATGGCTTCGAACAACTCATCAAAGGTTCCAAAACCACCAGGTAATACAATAAATCCCTGGGCATATTTCATGAACATGACTTTCCTGACAAAGAAATGATCGAAAGTGATCAATTTATCTGTATCGATAAACAGGTTGGCTTGCTGTTCAAAAGGTAAGTCAATATTGATACCTACCGATTTGCCGTTTCCTCTTTTCGCCCCCATATTGGCTGCTTCCATAATTCCCGGTCCACCCCCGGTAATTACACCGTATCCATTCTGGGTAAGTTTAAAAGCAATCTCCTCCGCCAGTTTAAAGTATTGATTATCAGGCCCTGTCCTTGCCGATCCAAAAATAGAAACGCAGGGGCCAATCCTGGCCAGCTTTTCAAATCCTTCAACAAACTCTGACATGATCTTAAAGATCTTCCAGGAATCTGTGGCATGGATCTCGTTCCATGTTTTTGCTGTAAATGCACTTTTAATTTTGTCTTCGCTTGAGCTCATAACTTAGAATTTGTAGAATAATTAGTGTCATGTCAATCCTGAAAAAGCATATTGTCATGCTGAATTAATTTCAGCATCTCCTTGTAAAACAGTAGATTCCGATCCCGAGTACTCCCCCCTGAGTGCTCGGGGGGGGCACGGCGGGACGGAATGACTGATAAGGCATTTCATGCTTGACATGACACTAGCTAGATAATAGTTGCAAGACTGTAATGAATAACGAACATCGAATTACGAATCTTGAATTCAGAAGTCCTTTGTAATTCATAATTCGGTATTCATTATTCATAGTTCAGTTCTCTCTTCAAAAATTGTGCTGTAAAGCTGTCTTCACAATTTATAATATCCTCCGGGACACCCTGGCATAACACTTCTCCTCCACGCCCCCCACCCTCTTTACCAAGATCAATAATATAATCTGCAAACTTGATTACATCCATATTGTGTTCAATAACAATAACAGTATTGCCCTTATCCACCAATTTATTCAGAACATTGAGCAATACACGGATGTCTTCAAAATGTAATCCGGTAGTGGGCTCGTCCAGAATATACAACGTTCTTCCGGTATCCTTTCGTGCCAGTTCTGCTGCCAGTTTTACCCTTTGTGATTCGCCTCCCGACAGGGTTGTGGATGGCTGGCCCAGGGTAATATAACCTAGCCCCACATCCTGCATTGTCTTCAGTTTTTTCTGGATTGATGGGATATGTTTAAAAAACTCCACGGCCTTATTTATGGTAAATCCCAACACATCGCTGATCGAATATCCTTTATATTTTACCTCAAGAGTTTCCCTGTTATACCTTCTCCCGTTACAAGTTTTACAGGTGACATACACATCAGGCAGGAAATTCATTTCAATGGTCTGCACACCCCCGCCCTTGCAATCCTCACATCGTCCGCCTGCCACGTTAAAAGAAAACCGGCCGGCCTTATAACCCCTGATTTTTGCATCCGGGGTCATCTCAAACAGCTTCCTGATATCGGAAAACACACCTGTATAGGTCACCGGATTGGACCTTGGCGTGCGCCCGAGGGGAGATTGATTTACTTCGATGATCTTATCAATATGTTCAATGCCTGCCAGTGATTTATAGGCCAGCGGTTCCTTTACCGACCGGTAGAGCATATTGCTTATGATGGGGTGCAATGTTTCATTCACCAGGGTTGATTTTCCGCTGCCTGAAACGCCTGTAACGCAAATAAACATGCCCAGCGGGAAAACAACGGTAATGTCTTTCAGGTTGTTGCCTGCAGCACCGGTGAGGATCAGGTTTTTACCACTACCAGAGCGACGTTCTGACGGAACGACAATTTTCTTTCTGCTGCTCAGGTAGTCACCCGTTAAAGTTGAAGATTTCCTGATTTGAGCGGGTGTGCCAAAGGCAACCACTTCACCTCCGTGCCTGCCTGCCGTTGGACCCATATCAACTACGTGATCGGCCGACTCGATCATCTCCTTATCATGCTCCACAACGATAATTGAATTTCCCGAATCACGAAGCTGTTTAAGCGCTTTAATCAGTTTCAGGTTATCTTTCTGATGCAATCCGATACTTGGTTCATCGAGTATATACAGCACATTTACCAGCTGCGAACCAATCTGGGTAGCCAACCGGATACGCTGGCTTTCTCCCCCCGAAAGACTTTTAGCTGTTCTGCTGAGTGAAAGGTAATCGAGACCCACATGAATCAGGAAGCTCAACCTCGATTTAAGTTCTTTTATCACCTCTTCAGCTATTGCCTTTTGCTTCCCGGAGAGGTACTTATCCACATTGCTGAACCAGTTATATAACTCAATAATATCCATTGCAGCCAGCTCACCAATGTTTTTATCATGTATCCTGAAATGAAGCGATTCCGTGTTCAGCCTTGCACCCTGGCATTCCGGACAAACCACCCTTTTAATATACTGTTCTGAATTACGATGATTCTTTTTTCCGGAGTAATCGTACTGGTAATTATTATAGATGTAGTTGACGATCCCGTCGAAGCTTAAAAAATAATTCGAAGTAATACCCAGCGGAGTATTCAGCAATTTGAATGATTCTTCTGATCCATTGAGGATCTTATCCAGCGCATCCTCAGGGATCTTTTCAATCGGGGTATTCAGGGTAAACTTATATTTTGCAGCAATGGCTTCTAATTGCCAGAATATCAGCACATTTCTATAAGGCCCCAGGGGTACTATTCCACCTGCCTTTATACTTTTTGCAGGATTGGGAATGATCTTCCTGATATCGACTTCGCTGATCTCACCCAGACCGTTGCATTTCGGACAGGCCCCATGTGGTGAATTAAACGAAAAGGAATGCGGGGCCGGCTCATTGTATGAGATCCCGCTGGAAGGGCACATCAGGTGCCGGCTGAAATAATATTCTTTCTCATCACTGGCGACTAACAGCATCATGGTACCCTTGCCCTGATCCAATGCCGTTTTGATCGATGCTTCCAGGCGCTTCGGATCTTCACCGATAACCATCCTGTCGATCATGACTTCGATGTTATGTGCTTTATACCGATCGACTTTTAATCCATGAACCAATTCAGAAATTTTCCCATCTATCCTCACGTAGAGAAAGCCTTTTTTCCTGAACTGATCAAACAGTTCCCTGTAGTGCCCTTTTCTTCCCTTAACAACGGGGGCCAGGATCAATACCTTTTCTGAATGATACCGTTCTGTTATTAATTGCCGGATCTTATCATCTGTATATTTTACCATTCTCTCTCCTGAAACATAGGAGTAAGCCTCGGCAGCCCGTGCAAACAACAAACGGAGATAATCATAAATCTCTGTAATGGTACCAACTGTTGATCTTGGATTTCTGGATGAGGATTTCTGTTCAATGGAAATGACCGGGCTTAAACCTGTGATCTTATCCACATCCGGCCTTTCCATGTTGCCCAGAAACTGGCGCGCATAGGCCGATATCGTTTCCATATACCTCCTCTGACCTTCAGCATAAATGGTGTCGAAAGCAAGTGAAGACTTTCCGCTTCCGCTCAATCCGGTAATCACACTCAGCTTGTTCCGGGGTATATCAACGTCGATATTCTTCAGGTTGTGCACCCTGGCACCCAGTACCCGGATCTGCTTATCCTCTTCCAGCAAATCAATATGATTATCTTTTTCTTCCAACTGTCAGTATTACTGATTAGTTATATCCCGGTATCCTTTCTGGGGTAAATTAATATGATATACTTTCCCTCTCTGGTTGGTTAACTTATTATCCCTCAACCAGGGATTGAACATCTTTAACATTTTATAATTGGTCCCATGATCCTTTGCAAAATCGGCAAAATCCTCCACAGGGCCATCGATGGTTACCCGGTGGCAGGGTATCAGGGGATACAAGTCTTCTTCTTCGACAAAAAAGCCGTATTTGCCAGGATCATCCAGGATCAGTTTCAACGCCAGGAGCCTGTAAATATATCTCCCTGTTTCATCGTTCAGCAGCAGATCGTAATAATTCTCCTCTTTCTGCCTTTCAACCTGGCGGTTTAAGCCCCTCCTTCCCGCATTATAACTGGCAGCCGTCATGGTGTAGTTACCATATAGCTCATAAGAATCTTTCAGAAACCCACAGGCAGCTTGCGTGGATCTTTCCAGGTGGTAACGCTCATCTATTTCATCATTTACCTCCAGGCCGTATTCAACGGCTGTAGGTTCAACAAATTGCCAGAACCCAACTGCCTGTGCCGGAGAGACGGCATTGGTAAGGTCGCTTTCAGCCACGGCGATGTATTTAAAATCTTCCGGCAACCCGTTTTCCCGCAAAATAGGTTCAATGATCGGGAAAAAACGGTTGGCTCTCTTGATCAGCAACATGGTGTGGGACTGCCAGTAGGTATTCACCAGTAATTCCATATCGAGGCTTTCCCTGACATCAAACGTATTGACCGGGACCTTTTCACCGGCAAAGTCGAGCTCATCCGGAATGTCGACCGGGTATACACTATATCTGTCATCCTGTTCCAATAGTTTTTCCTCATACTTTCCTGAGTCAGACCGGGCATTAATAAATAATAGTGAACAGGTAAATACTATTAAAATCATAGAAATACTTATCCAGGTCTGCTTCCTGGTTAAACACAATTTTTGCATACTCATTCTTTTTCTGGTAAGTGGTGAAAATCGGAAACTACAAAAATAGGGAATATATTGTTGAAAAAAACAGGAAAAAAAAGTCTAGAAATAATAACTCATTCCTGTGAAAATACCCATCGAGTACGGGTGTGATTTTAATCCTGTATTGTTAACAGAATTGATATAATACCGGAAGGTGGGTTCGAGGTTAATAATCAGATTTTCAGTTATGGCGTAATCCAGGCCGAGTCCAACAATACTACTGTAATTGATCGGTTTCAGGTTGGTTGTTTTTCCTATTTTTTCCTTCGTATTGTTTTCAGAATAGAAAGCATTGCTGCCAACAAGAAAATTGGTACTGACTCCGCCCAGCACATTAAAGCCTATAATCCTGTCGATGAGACGATAACGGACAAGCATAGGAATTTCAAGGTATTCAAAATTCTGGATTATTTCACCTTCATATATCGTTGCGTTCAACTCGCTGATCTGGAATGGTGCGGATTTCGGGGCCCTGTCCCAGCTCTCATTGGAAACATAGGAATATTCTGAATTATCGCTGCCACCAGTATTAATCACGCCTGTTGTATTCTGTACCTGGTTATAATTCAATCGGAGGTTAGCGGCATCCTCTGCTGAGGCAAGGTTGCTGGTATAGTAATTATGATCAACATTTATACCCATTTTCGAATAGTAGATACCTGACTGGAAAGACAAACGCTTACCCTTGACAAAATTCACATGGACTCCGCCGGCGTATGCCATTGTGCCTGACTCAAGCTGGTTATAGTAACTATTTGAAGAAGCCAGTTGATCTGCTGCACCCAGGTTACGATAACTATAGAGGGGTGTGGCATTGGTGCCGACGCCCCATTTGCCCTGGGATGAGAGATCTTCATCGAGCAGGTTATCTGCAAGGTATTCATCTTTTTTCCTCTCCGGGGGAACCGGGATGGCTGGTGTTTCCCTTGTTGTTCTCTTCAGGGACTGACCAGGAATGGCTCTTTCATCTCCATCGATCCGGATTATATACCTGCCAGCCAGGTAACTTAACCATTCTGTCCCGACCTTTTCATCTTCCCGCACAGTGGTTTTCCGGATCTCTTCCACATCCTGATTTTCTTCAGTAAAACCGGCCAGGTACATTTTCTGAGGAACAATTTCATCCCGGTCAGCAGCTTCCCCATCCTCTTCACTCTCATCAGCAGGTTCAGATGATCCTGCATTCCTGTTATCATCGGCCACCA
>CAYZEZ010000111.1:0-14459 GCA_964477295.1 uncultured Bacteroides sp.
TGAATATCCCAGGACGGCTTCACTGACTGCTTTGAGCAGTTCCTGTGCCTCTGTCCTTTTCTTATCAAAATCATCCCCCTGCGGTACGAATGAATCTTCAAATCCATTAGGAGTAATCACATCCACATCCTTTTTCAGGAATTGTGTACATTCCTGCGCGGTTATTTCACTCACCGTGGTAAAAACATCGGATTGTTGTGCGGATAATTTTTCGAGCGATTGTTTGGAGACCACATTGAAATCATTCGATTTCGCATCCCCGTCATATTCTTTAAGCTGGCTGTACAGGGGCAATTGATTTCCGGCAATAGAACGCCCTATGACTGTGGCGTGGGTAGTAAATATAGTAGCTACCTGGGGGACATATTCCTTAAGATAAAGTAATCCTGCTCCGGTCATCCATTCATGGAATTGAGCTACTATCTTCGACCTTGGATTCAGGTTGTGACGGATAAAACTCTGGATCAGGTTCCCGGCGGCATAACCAAAAAGTGCCGGTTCGATGTAATCCCATTGACCCGCCATCGAATCGAGTTTATATGATTCCCAGAGTTTACTAAGGATCTCATCCTTCCTCGACATGAAAGTAGTAAAATCGAGAATGATCGCTATTGGATCACTGCTTATGTTCCATCTGCCGATCTTTACCCGCAATCCCTCCTGAAGTGCCTTTTGCTTCCAATCTGCATACAGGTTAGGATCCTCCCGGAACTCCGGGTTCTCTTCCGAATCGCGCCATACATCCGGTCCGATCAGTATATGCCCGTCACCAATATCTTCTCTTATCGATTTAGCTTTGGTTGAGATGACCGTATGAATTCCACCTACTTTATTGCAAACTTCCCAGCTGACCTCAAACAGGCAGTCAGGTACCAGAAATCTTCTCTCCATTATGCGAATCCTCCTTTAAATTACTGTAAGCGATGTCTATTTACTCTTTTGGTTTTTTGTTGAGGTAGTTTTGGTTTTGCCGGTTGGCTTCTTACTGGTCGATCCGGCCGTTTTTTTGGCCCTGGCAACCGGCTTCTCCACTGCAACCGGCTTTTTGGCAGTTGTTTTTGCCTTGCCGGCGGCCTTATCCGCTGAAGCTGACTTCTTTGTGACCGTTTTCTTTGCAGGGGTTGACCTTTTTACTGTACGTTCGCCGGATGGTACAGAAATCATTGAATTCAGGGTGTTGACCTCCTCCTTGTACCTTGCAATCAAATCTTCCTTTTCCTGCACCAAACGGGTAAGGTTGGCGATTTCCTTTTCCTTATCTGACTCAGGCACAGCATTATGGACCCTTATTGAAAAATCACTGAGAATATTCATGTAGTTTATGAAGGCATCATACGGCGACTTAAAAGGATTAAAATAGGCATGGACGGCACCGTCAGAAAAGAACTTAGTGCACATATAATAGAAATGATCGCTTACCTGAAGATAATTCCAGTCGTTCCACAGTAACGGATCATCTGCCTTCACAACTTTCGCGGCCAGTTTGTATAGTTTATTGAACGCTTCCTGCTGCATTTCATTCCCCAACCAGGCCGTTACATCCCTTTCCTCATCGGCCCAGGATATCGGGTAGGGAACATGAATGGCTGAAACGGGTTGTAAATTGTTTATCACCTCAGAAGGTGTACTGAAAGTGAAATTGGTCTTATTTAGTATTGCACCCGGCAATTCTTCCAGGAACTTAAAGATCCCTGTTTCCGCCCACTGATGCTCGCCGAATGTTTCATAATCCATGAACAGGTTGACCGTCTCCTCTTTTTTATCGATCTGCTTTATCCATGATGCAAATTTATTAGTAGTTAAGGGGTATTCCGACCAGTCCCTATTAGAAAACCTGAATGCAATATCATCGCTTAGCTTAAAGTTTTTAAGCAATATTTTCAGTTTCGGATTAATGGCATTTGTATAGAGGAAATTAGGGCTCTTCCAACCGAGAATATGCTTGGCGCCTTCGGTCAGCATTCCCTGATAACCCATTTCGGCTACCATGGCTCCGATATCGTCGGAATAGATAAGCTCTGTATTTCGGAAAACCTTTGGTTTTTGACCAAACAACCTCTCCACCTTTTCAGCATGTTCTCCAACCTGCTTTTTAAATTCCTGTGGGTCTTTCAGAGAAGACAAGGAATGGGCATTGGTTTCTGCCAAAAATTCCACTGCACCAGTGCCTGCCATCTTTTGAAAGCTTTCAAGCACATCAGGGGCATACAATTCAAACTGATCCAGCGCCATGCCTGAAATTGAATACGCCACTTTAAATTCATCAGGAAATTTTTTGATCAGCTTTTGGATCACATCATTGGCAGGCAGATAACATTTATCTGCAACTTTTCTAAGGATACCTTCATTGGAATAATCATCGTAATAGTAATGTTCATTCCCGATATCAAAGAAACGGTATCTCTTTAACCTGTATGGCTGATGAACCTGAAAATACAAACAAACTGTTCTCATTATAATGGTTTTAACTATTATCTAAACAAGTGAATAATAAACTTCCCTGACATTCCTGGCTGAGTTTTCCCATTTCATATTCTCCACCTCTTCTTTGCCATGTTTTTTAAAGAACGATGACAACCCTTCGTAATTTAAAATCCCATAAATGGCGTCGGCCATGGCATCTATATCCCAGAAGTCTACCTTAATAGCATACTGAAGGATTTCAGAAACACCGGATTGGTGGGAAATGATCACGGGCACATTCGTTTGCATGGCTTCGAGGGGAGAAATCCCGAAAGGTTCAGATACAGAAGGCATTACATACACATCGGACATGGAAAACATCCTGTAAACATCTTCCCCTTTTAAAAAGCCTGTAAAATGAAACTTGTCCATTATTTTTAATGAAGCTGCCCAGTGCATCATTTTCGTCATCATGTCTCCGCTTCCAGCCATAACAAAACGCACATTATCCATTTTCTCCAGGACTCTTCTGCCGACTTCAACAAAATATTCAGGACCTTTTTGCATTGTAATCCTGCCCAGAAAAGTTACTACCTTTTCATCGAATCCTTTTGAAATATTTATTTTCTCTGTCACTGATACCGGATCAACTGCATTATACACAGTAACTACCTTCCCGGGATTGATCCCATATTTTTCAATGACTGTATTCCTGGTCAGGTTACTTACCGTGATGATCCTGTCGGCTGCATGCATGCCTGTTCTTTCAATCTCATAAACGGCAGGATTCACATTTCCGCCGCTGCGATCGAAATCGGTTGCATGGACATGTATAACAAGAGGTTTACCAGTGGCCTGTTTCGCAGCAATTCCGGCAGGATATGTCAGCCAGTCATGTGCATGTATCACATCAATCTGACTTTCAAGTGAGATGAAATGAGCCACATAGGCATAATTGGCAATTTCCTGGTAGAGGTTCTGTCCATATCCACCGGTAAATTCGAGTTGTCCTGTAAACTGTGTATCTATATACTGTCTGGTTCCTGATTCATCGGCATCGACCAGGTTAAAATACTCTTCTGGATCGGTATAAGGAATAATATGAGAATCGACTTCAACATAGTTTATCTTCTTCAGGAAACCCTCAATACTCACTTTTTTCTGTGAAACCTTGATCTGGTTAGCTCCTGCCAACCGGATCAAACTCTGATCTTCATCACCAAAAGCCTTTGGGACGAGAAACTGAACATCCAGGTCTTTAAAATGGGATAATCCTTTGGTCAGCCCGTAACAGGCAGTGCCCAGTCCACCGGAAATATGCGGAGGGAATTCCCATCCAAACATTAATACTTTCATATATATCTTAATTTTTCTCTTCTCGTGTAAGCACCATTAACATCTCCCTGATCCTGAGCAGAGCAGCCACACTCCAGGCCTGGGAGAGGGCCCCTTTTCCAATATGAGGAGGATCCCCGTCATATATTTCAGATATAGAGCCAATGCCATGTGTACTCATCTCCTCCTCGAATCCTTCGTACAACCTGGTTATAGTTGAAACTCCACTCTGCTTGTAAATATCGAGGTAGGTCCTGCAAAAATGTTCCAGCAGCCAGGGCCATACTGTCCCCTGGTGATAAGCCCGGTCACGCTCCTCCTGGTTTCCTTCATACAAACCCTTATATTGCGGATTTTTTGGCGACAGGGTTCGCAAACCTCTCGATGTAAGGAGCTCGTTTTCAACGACATCCAGAATCGATTTTTTCATATCTCCGGTTAAGGGAGAATACTCCATGGCGGTCGCAATAATCTGGTTTGGCCTTACCGACATATCCCGGAAATCACCCAGAATATAATCTGCCAGGTATCCTTTCTCCTCATTCCAGAAAGAGGTTGTAAATGAATCGCCAATCATCTGAGGCAGATCTTTCCACTCATTCACAAAACTGGTATCATCTGCCTGCTGTGCAAGTTCCAGGCTAAACCGGATGGCATTGTACCAGAGTGCATTGATCTCAACCGGCATGCCTATCCTTGGTGTAACCGGAGTACCATCCACTACTGCATCCATCCAGGTAAGGGCTTTCCCTTCCTGGCCGGCATATACAAGACCATTATCCTGCATCCCGATGTTGAAAAGCGTACCCTCCCGGAATGAACTCAGTATTTCTTTTATATATTTCCCAAATTTCTTCCAGATATCAATTTCCTCGTCCACCTTGTTAAATTGCTGCAGTGCCCAGATAAACCATAATGGGGCATCAACGGAATTGAATGCAGGATCTTTATCGGAACCCATGTTGGGGAACAGTCCATGCTCCAGCTTCTTCACCATAGTGTCGGCCACAGCAATAAAGGATGCCTTGTCTCCAATGGAAAGCGTTAGTCCCGGTAAAGCAATAAAAGTATCCCTTCCCCAGGTTCCAAACCATGGAAATCCGGCAATCACTTCTGTTTTACGGTCCTTGCGGACAATAAATTGCTGGGCTGAATTGGCGAGGCTGTTATAAAAATTGGTACGCGGCAACCTGTTAGACAGTTCGGTCGTATATTTTCTTCCGAATGTCTTGGGATTCCCCATTTTTGTACTTGCAGAAAAAACAACCGATTCACCTTTCTTCATTGGTACTTCAAAGTAGCCCGGCACGAACAGGTCTTCCTTATAATCGTAACCCCGCTCCATCTCTTTCATGTATTCAATATTGTAATACCAGTCGGGATTGTGGACATATTCCGGCTTCTTCGAGAATTGCATATACAATCCCGGGTACCCTTCATAAAGCCTTGCCATGACACCGTTTTCAATATATTTTACCTTGGTGTTGATGTAAAGGTTTGATTTGCTTAACGCATGGAAATTGCGGAAGGCAAGGAATGGACTGAAACGGATATGGATGGGAGACTGGCTTTCTTCAAGAGAATATTTTATCAGGATCTGCTGCTCCCGTTCAACCAGAAGAGATCTCTTTATCAGCACAATACTCCCGATCCGGTAGGTTGTCCTGGCCACAATATCTGCCTCAAAATTACGAACGTACTTATGTCCTTTCGGAATAAAGTTATCGCCTTCATACTTATGGATCCCCAGGTTGAATTCCTTATCCTTCTCAATGATCGTTTCATCGAGTGAGGATAGCAATAAATGTTTTTCCCCGTTAAAATTTTCCAGGGGACAAACAAGCAGTCCATGATATTTTCTTGTATTGCATCCAATAATTGTAAATCCGGCATAGGAACCTGCCCTGTTTGAGCGAATTATTTCCTTGCTTAAAGAATACTCCAGGTTAATCAGATTATTCTTGTCAAACTGTATATAACTCATGAACAGAAATTTTACAAAAATAAATATGTTATTTCCTTTTTATCAACGACTTGCAATTCAAAATAGTCTTTCTGTGAAAAGGAGTACAAATATCATTAAAACCTAGCACTTATTCAAAAATAAGATTTAGCAAGTTGTTAATTTTGAGTTATTATTTTCAATCCATCCGGAATTAAAATGTTTATATTCGCACCATGCCGGAAAATATAATATATGAAGGAGTAATCGGGCTCGAAGTACACGTCCAGCTATCCACCCTGACTAAGGCCTTTTCCCGTGATCCCAACGAGTTTGTACACGAGCCGAACAGGAATGTCAGCACCATATCACTGGGGCATCCCGGAACCTTGCCCAGGCTCAACGGAAAGGTGATAGAGTATGCCGTTTTATTAGGTCTTGCCTGCGGATGTGACATTGCAGAATCAGTTACCTTTTCCAGGAAAAACTATTTTTATACCGACCTTCCAAAAGGTTACCAGATATCCCAGCAAGAAAATCCTGTATGTTCCGGGGGTTCGGTTACGATTCCTGTTGATGGTGTAATGAAAAAGATCAGGCTGGTAAGGATCCATATTGAAGAAGATGCAGGAAAAAGTATCCATGACCAGGATCCGGTAAACACCTTGATCGATCTGAACAGGGCTGGTGTGCCCCTTCTCGAAATTGTATCTGAGCCTGATATCAGGAGCAGTGAAGAAGCCTTCCGCTTCCTTCAGGAGATCAGGAAACTGGTAAGGTACCTGGAGATCAGCGACGGTAATATGGAGCAGGGCAGCTTGCGCTGCGATGCAAATGTTTCAGTTAAACCGGCAGGAGAAAGCAAGCTTGGAACAAGGTCTGAGATAAAAAACCTGAATTCGTTTTCCAATTTACGAAAGGCTGTTGATCACGAGATTGATAGACAGATCAAAGAGGTGAAGTCAGGAAAATCCATTATACAACAAACCCTGGGTTATAACGAAAAAACGAACCTGACTTATCCATTAAGGGATAAGGAGGAGGCTGATGATTACAGGTATTTCCCGGAACCTGACCTGGTACCTTTTAGAATAACCGGTGAATTTATAAACGCGATAAAAACATCAATGCCATCTCTGCCAAATGAATTAAAAGAAAAATTTATCACCCAGTATGGATTGTCTGCCTATGATGCAGAAGTGATCACCGAGGATAAAAACCTGGCATTGCTTTTTGAGGAAATTACCCGCAATACAACAAATTATAAAGCTGCTGCCAACTGGATAATCGGTCCGGTAAAAACCTGGCTCAATGAACATTCCGGTGATGAATTAAGTTTCCCCGTATCCGCCGGTAACATTTCCGGGTTGATCAGCCTTATTGATGAAGGCAAGATCAACTATAGCCTGGCTGTGAAAAAAGTATTTCCGATCATGCTTGAGCAACCGGGAAAAGATCCGGGGCAAATAATCTCCGAATATGCGCTCGTCGTGGAAAGTGATACATCGGAAATACTGAATTGGATCAATCAAGCGTTTGATAAATACCCTGATAAGATAAAGGAATATAATCAGGGAAAAACAGGCCTTATCGGTTTGTTTATGGGTGAGGTAATGAGATTATCCCAGGGTAAATCGGACCCTGAGGCAGCCCGGAACATGATCAAAGCGGAATTAGATAAAAGAAAGGCAAAATAAAGAACCGGTTGCAGGTTCAATTACCGTCTGCTTCAGCTGACGGATTGCAAGTTGTAATAAGAAACATAAAATACTACATGAAAGCTACTCCTTCTTATTCATTGTTTTTGATTTTAATTATTGTTACACTCTTTGGTTGTGACTCCTCAAAAACAAATTTTAAAATTACCGGACGATTTGAAGGGAAGGAAGGTACTCCCGTTACGCTGATTCGGCTTGGTGCCAGCTCCAACAATAATATTGACTCAACCTTTATTGATGCAAACGGGGAATTTGAACTGGAGGGATTTACCGGAATGATGGAATTTTTCTCATTGCATACAATTGATGATGAGTACATTACACTATTGATTGAGCCGGGTGATAATATTTATCTCACAGGAAAAGTTTTCAGTCTCGAAACGACATATATGGTCGAAGGATCGGCTCACTCTGAGAAAATCCGGGAGCTTACGAGAAGCCTCAGCAATACGATCCGTGTGATTACACAACTGGGCAAAACCTTTAATGACAGTGTGCATAGTCCAAATTTTCTTAAGATAAAGTCGGAACTCGATCGAACATACAATGAAGTAGTTGAACGGCAAAGGGAGTTTACCTTTGATTTCATAAGGCAAAACCTGAACTCCATGGCCAGCCTGATGTCACTGTATCAACAGATCAGCCCAAGGCATTCTTTACTTGATCCGATAACAGATTACAGGTATTTCTCCATGGTAGATTCCTCCCTTAGTATTCTCTATCCGGAAGCAGAATCGGTACTGAACCTTCACAGGCAGGTGGTGGAAATTAGTGAACAGAAGCGAATTGAAAACCTGGCATTTGAAAGGCTTGGAACCGGAAAACCTGCTCCAGAGATTGTTTTGCCCTCACCGGATGGAGATACGATCGCATTATCCTCTTTAAAGGGACAATATGTATTGCTCGATTTCTGGGCATCCTGGTGTCAGCCCTGCAGGCAGGAAAACCCGAACCTGGTGAAGGCATATACAAAATATCATGAACTTGGACTGGAGATTTTCCAGGTATCTTTGGATCGTTCAAAAATGGCCTGGTTAAAGGCTATCAAAGAGGATAACCTATCGTGGATTCATGCAAGCGACCTGCTGATGTGGAACTCAGTAGTGGTACCGGTATATAATATCCAGGGCATTCCTATGAATTTTCTACTGGATCCTGACGGTAATATTATGGATATAAATTTGAGGGGGGAAAGACTGCAGGATAGGCTTGAGGCTATATTCGGGAATTAATTGTTGTTGACTTTCCATCCCGGGTACCCGGCGGAAGCGGACAGGCGACCGACGGCTATGATGATTAAAAAAAAACGGGCTTTAGCCCAGTATTATATTTAAATACCTATGAATAAAGTATTTGCATTAATTTCTTTTCTAATCCTGATCCTTGGCTGCACCCGTAAACCGGGATTTGAGCTTCGGGGTACCGTTGCAGGAGCCCCTACCGGATGGATCTATTTAGATGAGCAGGGGATTACCTCGATAAAAGCAGTTGATTCTGCTGAAATTAAGAACGATGGCTCATTTTTACTCTCTGCGTTTACCGATTACCCTAAGTTCTACAATCTGCACCTGGGCAACCAGGAAATCATCCCCTTATTGGTTGGCCCTGAAGATGAGCCTGTAATTCAGTGCCATACGGTAAATTTCTCAAGAAATTATTCCATCGAAGGATCTGAAGGTTCATTACAGCTTAAACAACTGAACGACCGGTTGGTCGGGACCATTCATAAACTCGATTCCATCCACCGGCTCATTGAGAAAAATCCCGATATCAGCGATAGGGAGTACCAGCTGCTGAATGAACAATTCATCAAGGCGATTGAAGACCAGCGCAGTTTCAGTATTAAATTTGTACTGGAACATCCAAATTCCCTGGCCTCGCTGTACGCATTGTATCAGAAACTTGATGATGAGACCTTTGTTTTTTATAAAAACCGTGATATTCAGCTTTTAAAAATCACAGGTCTGGCTCTGGATACGATCTACCCGCAATCGGCACATGTGAAAGCGCTGGTGACCAATGCATCATCGCTTGAGCAACGGTTGCGCAATGTTCGTTTCCAGCAAATGGTTGATGGAGCCGAATCGCACATTCCGGATATCTCGCTGCCCGACCGGTTTGGAGATACGATAAGTCTTTCGAGCCTGAAGGGAAAAGTAATACTGCTTAGTTTCTGGGCTTCCTGGGACAAGGCGAGCTCTGATTTCAACTACACATTGCAGGAGATCTATGATAAATACCATTCAAAAGGATTAGAGATATTCCAGGTATCTTTCGATACCGACAGGAACCTCTGGTCGCGAAACATTATTTTAGACAGGATTACCTGGATAAACGTGAGCGATTTATCCTATCCCAATTCGATTGTCGCAGGAATGTATAATATTACCGAACTTCCGACAATATTTCTGATAGACAGGAACCATGAGATAGTGCAGAAAAATCCTCCGGTGGCGGACCTGGCCTCCAGGATAGAAGAGCTGTTATAACTTTGAATTTATTGAATAATCTTTGTAAAAAGTCAATGAGTCTTCATGTCACAAGTCCTCCATTGTTTATCTTTATTTCTTGTAGACTCTCAGACCCACAGACTTGAAGAATTATAAAAAAGTATTGAAGGAGAATTTCAAAATATACTTCGCTTCGGATGCACATCTCGGAATGCACCCTTTGGATGATAGCCTTGAACGTGAAAAACTCCTGGTTAGGTGGCTCGAGGAGGTTCGGCAGGATGCTACGGAGATTTATCTTCTGGGAGACATTTTTGATTACTGGTTTGAATATAAGAAGGTTGTTCCCAGGGGATTTACACGATTTCTTGGCAAAGTGGCCGAGATCACTGACCAGGGCATCCCGGTACACTATTTCACCGGGAACCATGATGTATGGGTTTTTAATTACCTGCCACAAGAAATAGGGATTGAAGTTCACAAAGGTCCCATTACCCGTACCTACAACGACCTGAAATTCTACATTGCACATGGTGATGGATTGTGGCATGGAGAGAAAAGCTATAACCTGCTTAAGAGGATCTTTACCAGTCCAACACTTCAGTGGATGTATGCCAGGCTCCATCCCAATTTTTCTACTGCTTTTGCCCATCGATGGTCAAAGAAAAGCAGGTATTCCAAAGGAATCTCTGTTGAATTCCTCGGTGAGGATAAAGAAGTGTTGATCCTTTTCGCCAAAGCAAAGCTTAAAGAGGAATATTTCGATTATTTTATTTTCGGACACAGGCACCTTCCACTCGAATATAACCTGGCAGGAGGAAGCAAATTATTTTACCTGGGAGACTGGATCAGGAATTTTACCTATGCTGTTTTTGATGGAGAGAAGGTGGAGCTAAGAAGTTACAAATGAGCTAAAGTGACTAAAATGATCATTTTAGTCATTTTAGTCATTCTAGCTCATTCTAGCTCATTCTAATCATTTCTTTAGAGAAGGCTGAATGCTACAGTAACACCAGCCATCACAATTGATATCATCGACATTAGTTTGATAAGGATGTTCAGGCTGGGACCTGATGTGTCTTTGAATGGATCACCTACCGTATCACCTATCACAGCAGCTCTATGGTTATCTGAACCTTTCCCGCCCAGATGTCCCGACTCAATGTATTTCTTGGCATTATCCCATGCACCGCCAGCGTTAGCCATAAAGATAGCCAGGACAAATCCGGTACTTAAACCGCCAACCAGCAATCCGATTGTCCCGGCAACACCAAAGATCAGTCCTACTACAATAGGAACGGTAATAGCCAGCAGGGAAGGGGCAATCATCTCAATCTGGGCGCCCTTGGTTGATATGGCAACACACCTGGCATAATCGGGTTCTGTTTCACCTGTAAGAATACCTTTGATTTCCTTGAACTGGCGCCTGACTTCTTCTACCATTCTGCCTGCGGCACGTCCGACTGCATTCATGGTCAGGCCGGAGAACATAAAGGCCATCATGGCACCAATGAAAATACCAACAAGTGTTCTGGGATTCATCAGGTGAACCTGGAACAGATCCATGAAATCAGCAAAACCAAATTTATCCATCTCCGAAGCCGCAGTGACCGTTGTATGGTCAGGAAACACATATTCCGTCCAGCCAGTTTCTGTCAGCAACCTTTTTATTCCTATCTTAATTTCTTCTATATAGGAAGCAAGCAGAGCTAAGGCAGTTAGTGCAGCGGAACCAATGGCAAATCCCTTTCCGGTTGCAGCTGTAGTATTCCCAAGCGAATCCAGTGCATCTGTTCTTTTTCTTACGGAAGGATCAAGACCACTCATCTCGGCATTACCGCCTGCATTATCTGCAATGGGACCGTAGGCATCAGTGGCCAGTGTAATTCCCAGGGTTGAGAGCATACCAACAGCTGCAATCCCAATACCATATAAACCCATACCCAAATTGGCAAAATCAAATCCTGAAGCAAACAGGAATGCAAAGATTATTCCTAAAGCAACGGCAAGAACAGGTATAACTGTAGAAACCATCCCTATGCCGATTCCTGAGATAATTACTGTTCCAGGACCAGTATCCGAGGCTTGAGCAATTCTCCGGGTTGGTTTATATTCTTCAGATGTAAAATACTCAGTAGCCTTACCGATTATGATCCCTACGATCAAACCTGTAACGATGGCGCCCCAGACACCCCACATGTTATCTATCTTTAATACATATAATATAACCCAGGCCAGGATTACAATTAATATTGAACTGATATTTACACCCCGGCCGAGGGCATTGAGCAATGTTTTTTGTGTGGCATCTTCCTTTGTCCTTACCATGAAAATCCCAAAAATGGATAGAATGATACCAACAGCGGCAATGAGCATCGGGGCCAGTACCGACTTAAACTGTAGTTCGGGATCATACAGGAAGGCGGCAGCACCAAGTGCGGCAGTAGCCAATATTGAACCGCAATACGATTCATACAGGTCGGCACCCATACCGGCCACATCACCTACATTGTCACCAACGTTATCGGCAATGGTAGCCGGATTTCTCGGATCGTCTTCAGGTATGCCGGCTTCAACTTTTCCAACCAGGTCGGCACCAACATCGGCGGCCTTGGTGAAGATACCTCCACCTACCCTGGCGAACAGGGCCTGTGTAGAAGCACCCATTCCGAAAGTAAGCATGGTTGTTGTTATAACAGTTAGTTTTTCACTCGAAGCCAGGTCATTTTCTGCGAAATTCAGTATGATGAACCAGAGTGAGATATCGAGCAAACCCAACCCGACTACAACGAGGCCCATTACAGCCCCGCTTCTGAAGGCCACCTTCAGGCCGGCATTCAGGGATTGCTGTGCCATGTTGGCAGTACGGGCCGAGGCAAACGTTGCAGTTCTCATTCCAAAGAATCCAGCCAGTCCGGAAAAGAAACCACCGGTCAGGAAAGCAAAAGGCACCCAGGGATTCTGTAAATGGAAACCATAGGCAAGGATAGAAAAAATGGTGGTCAGCACAAGGAAGAAGATCCCAACTACCTTGTATTGCTGCCTGATATAGGCCATAGCTCCTTTTCTTACGTGAGAAGCTATTCTCTTCATTGTATCTGTCCCTTCACTTGCCTTCATCATAGTACGGAAAAAATACCATGCAAAAAATAAAGCAAGTGCTGATGCTGCAGGCACAAACCAGAATAATTTACTTTCGATCATTGGTACAGTTTTTAAGTATTGTTAAATAAAACAGACCTGGTGAATAATGGCCATTCACAGGTCTAAATAACTATAAATTAACTAATTATATCGATTACAAAGGACTTCAAAACCCGATTTTTTATGACGCCCAAAGATAACGAAAAATCTACGGGATTTTCAAATAATAAAGGTGGTTTTCCGACTGTAAATTTGCAATAGTCATCCCGAAGCACAGAGCTCAGGAACTGAGATTCATAATGTAATTTACATCTAGTCATCCCGAACTTGCCTGCCCTGATACAGATCAGGGGCTCGGGATCTAAACTACTGATAACCAGATGCTGATCCGCTCAAGTTATTAAGAACTAACTGCTTGTTGATTAATATGCTTTATACTGTATCACCTGGGAAGATATAACAAACCTCTCTCCTGCCTGGTTTTCAAGGATTAAATCTGAGATCTTCAAAGAGCCTTTCGAGCATTTCTTTAATAACAACCTCGCTGCATCGTTCAGAAAGAATGTGTTGGGATCCCTGAAATTCGGATAGCAACTTACAATGGATGTAAATGAGACCACCTGTAATCCTGAAATATTGGTTCGGATAGTATCTTCTGACATCAGGTCGTTTCTGTAATAAACGAACAATCCATCCACCATCTCAGGCATTACATTGTTAAATAATAACATAGTATCTTTAACCTCCGGCTCAACATATGTACTTACCCTCCTGATCCTTAAGGTCCTTTCAGGGATCACAATAGTATCCCCGGCAGAATTCGCTATTGTAATCCTGCTTAAATATACACTGGCAATCCCGGCCGGCCCCCTTCTTTCTGTAGTGCACGCCTGCCTGATCTTATCTTTTGTATCCGGTGATAATCTGTAGTAATTGATACTCTCCCAGGTATATCCTGGCAGAATAACAGAACACCTGAGTGAAATAAACTTCCAACCAGGGACATTAGTACGGATGGAATCGCCTGCCAGTACATCCTCCAATTCATACAGATCACCTCCGCCGGGATAGACATTATTAAAAATAAGAATGATGTCGTCAGGATTGACCTGGGTGAAGGAGGCTACGCTAACAGAGAATATTAATAGTGTTAAGGTTACTCTCATGATCGCAATGTTGCAGGTTGCAGGTTGCAGGTTGCAGGCCTGGCTAACAGGCAGATTATTCCCTTTCCCTGTTTTTAACAGTCAGTGTGGGGACAAGGCCACCCCCGGCACTTACATTGATTACACGCTCATCGGAAACGCGGGAAATGGTGCCCGCATATTTTTCAAGCAGGGCAAAGGGATTAATATTGACATACTTCTTTTTAAACCTGACTTGCTCACCGATCTCCGGGAAGGTATCCATCGGAATATCAACAAATTCCTGTACCACCCAATCCTCATTATGCAGGTGCGTATTCAT
>CAYZEZ010000112.1:0-14459 GCA_964477295.1 uncultured Bacteroides sp.
ACCCCGACGTCAAACCTGTTGTCACTTGGTTTTGGCCTGGTCCCTGAAAATAGAGAACAGGTTGTTTTTGATAATATCGTTGAAAAAATTGAAACGGATGGAAACGGGCATATTCCGGTCGGACTCATCGGGATCATGTACCTGCAAAGGGTATTGACAGATTTTGGACGCTCTGATATTGCTATTCGGTTTGCAACTGAAACAACCTACCCGAGCTGGGGATATATGGTGAAAAACGGGGCAACAACAATATGGGAGCTCTGGAACGGAAATACAGCCGATCCATCAATGAATTCGGGCAACCACGCTATGCTGCTTGGTGATCTTATGATCTGGATGTACGAAAATATCGGTGGGATTAAGCCCGGTGATCCAGGTTTTAAATCAATCATCATGAAGCCACTGGTTACAGGGGACCTGCGTTACGCAAAAACAAGCCATAATTCTCCATATGGTAAAATATTCAGCAGATGGGAGTTGGATGATAGCAACGATTATACATGGGACATCGAAATACCTGTCAATACAAAAGCAACAATCTATATCCCTGCAAATGAACAGTCTGCCGTTTTGGAGGGGAATCAAAAGACTTCTGGGTCCAGGGGAATAACACTACTGCAGTTCAAAGATGGTGTTGCTGTCTATGAACTGGTTTCCGGCGTATATCATTTTGAATCCCAAAATATTACCATTCCCAAAAACAACCATATATGTTCGCCTGCAGTGAAGATTGCACCGGAGGATAAATCTACTGGTAATAATATCATGGTCACGATGACATGTCCCGACCCGGAAGCTGAGATCAGGTACACCACTGACGGAAGTGAACCAACAGAAAATTCAGAAAAGTATACAGCTTCGGTAGAAATTTCAAAAACATGTACGGTGAAGGCAAGAAGTTATAAAGAATCGCTAAATCCCGGTTATATAACTCAGAGAAAATACGATGTTTATGACCCGGTTCAGAATGGGATGAATTTTGATTATTTCGAAGGAGAATGGGAGAATATACCGGATTTCGCGGCGATGAAACCTTTAAAGAAAGGGAGGGTGAATGGCTTCAATATATCAGGTATAAAAACCACCGAAGATTTCTGGGGTATCCGTTTTCATGGATTCATTGACATTCCGCGGGACGGAATATATAAGTTCTCTACGGTTAGCGATGACGGGTCGCGGTTGTTTGTAAATAATGCCCTGGTTGTTGATAATGATGGTATACATGGTCGCTTTACCGCCAACGGTAGAATAGAACTTAAAAAAGGGAAATACCCGATGATGCTTGATTTCTTTGAAGGGAATTACGGTGAAATGCTCCGGGTTGAAATGGAGGGTCCGGGAATGCCACAACAGGCTTTACCTGTCTCAATGATGTTTTTTGAGTAGTCTGGAAAATTAGACTGCCATTAAATAAATAAGATAACCTTTTTAATTAAATTTTCTAAAATTCATGCAATATGAAGCGAATAACAATCAACTGGTTAATATTCCTGTTACTTTCTATCCTTTCCGCACAGGCTAGAGGACAGCAATACACTGGTATTGAACATTGGCTCGTTGCAGGGTCGTTTGGTGATAATGTGAGGGCAAACCTGCATAAGAAATCATATATTAATGAATCAACAGCCGCTCCTGTAGCTGGTGAGAAAGCAGGCGATGTCACCTGGAAAGAGGTACATCAGCACACGATTGATTTTACTGCGGCCGGGTTTAATGAAACCACAAATGCGGTAGCTTATGCCATGGTATATGTTTATTCGAAAGAAAACCAGCTGGCAACCATGTATCTTGGTTCGGATGATGGTGCCATGGTTTGGTTGAATGGGTATTTGATCTGGGATAAAATTGTTGCCAGCCGGGCATTGCGTGAAAATGAGGACGAGATAGGGTTACAGCTGTGGAAAGGATTTAATCGGATCCTGGTAAAAGTGGAGCAGGGAACCGGTGGCTGGGGACTTATCTGCAACCTGGATACATCACTGCCTGTAACGATGAGTATTAACCGGCCACCGGAAAATGAATTTGCAAAGTCACCTGATATACAAATTTTTAATACAGAGGTACTCCTGAAAAATAACTCAGTTGATTTCAGGATCACAACGAAAAATTTTGGCAAAAAAACGACCGGGAATTCAGTGATTGGATTGATAAATTCTGAAAATGCCCTGATTTCAGAGGAAAGAGAAATATCAATTTCCCCCGGGAACACCGAGGTTATTACATTTTCTTTCCCCCTTTCTATCGCTGCTGACTTATTATCTAAAACAGGTACAGGCATATCACTCACATTGGAAGGAGTACAGAATACGATGATCCTTCCAAATTCGCTTGGACTGGATCTGTTTCTGCAACTGTCCCATGACCATTCAATTTGTGATGCTGAAACACAGATGATCGCCCGGCAGCTTCAGCTTGTAAATGAAGTATATGGTATAACAGCCGGCTCAGACGGAATGGTCATTAAGGTTTTGCAAGATGTTGCTAAAGATGAGTATGACGAACTTGCAGGGGCATATCAACAGTTCCTTACGGGTCAGCTGAAAAATATACCTGATCAATCCGGTTATAATATTCATATAACAGGTCATGCCCATATGGATATGAACTGGCTATGGACCTACCCTGAAAGTGAAAAAATGTTTCATGATAACTTTCGCCAGGCGATAGCCTTTATGGAACAATTTGAGGATTTTACAATGCTGCAGAGCCAGGCAACCATTTATCAATCGATTGAACAGGTGGATCCACCGTTATTTGAAAAAGTGACGAAATATGTAAAAGAAGGACGTTTTGAACCGGTGGGAGGCATGTGGACTGAAGGAGATTGCAATCTGACAGGGGGAGAGGCATTGTGCCGTTCATTTTTACTTGGACAGAGATATTTTTATAATCACTTCGGGAAAATTTCACATGTAGGGTGGTTACCGGATAATTTCGGACATATCTCCCAGTTTCCCCAGATGCTTACCCTGGCAGGCTGCAATTATTACTACTTTATGCGGTGTAACCCATTATCCGGTACATTCTGGTGGAAAGGACCTGATAATTCAAGGATTCTATGCTTTTCAGGGAATGGGTATAACAACAGCATTACACCTGAGGTGAAAAACAGCATTGAGAATTTATCACCGGAGTATCACCGCATTTTTGTGTCAACAGGAGTTGGGGATCATGGGGGGGGACCAACGCTGCAAGATATTCATATGATCCACAAACTTGATTCTACACCTCATTATCCGGCTATTAAGTTCTCACCCCTTGAAGAATTTTTTAAGGCCTCATCGAATGAAATGAAAGATCGTCCCACCCATTTTGGAGAAATGCAATATATTTTCGAGGGTTGCTATACCTCGGTAGCTGAGATAAAGGAGAATACGCGCAAAAGTGAACAGTCGTTGTATAAAGCAGAATACCTGTCAGGATTGCGATGGCTATCCGGAGAAACCTATCCCGCGACAGATTTAAAAGAGCTCTGGAAAACGGTAGCTTTCAACCAGTTTCATGATATTTTACCCGGTTCTGCTATTTACGAAACATACCGGGATGCAATTGCTGATCATAAAATGGTTCAGAAAAGATCAAATGCGATTTTTGAAACGGCATTCCGCCACCTGGCTGATGAAATTGAGTTTAATACAGGGATGGGACAGCCCATCGTTGTTATGAATATGCATCCACGGGAAGGGAAAGTCCTGGTTGAGGCAGAAGTGTTTTCAAGTGAGAAGCCCCAAACCGCCGGCCTCACCTTCTGGAGTGATTTTTATGGCTATAACAAAGTGAAAGCCCTGAATGATTCCCCCCCAACTGTTTTGGTCAGGGATGATGCCGGAAATGAATATCCTGCACAAATCACAGGAGGAAAGGTTTCGCCTCCCGGATTCAGGACCTGCATTCAATTTGTTGTCGAAAATATGCCAGCCGGGGGTTATAAAACCTTTTACGCAGATGTATCAAAACAGGGAGTATCTGTTGAACCCATTGTTGAAGAAGACGGGACGTTTGAAACAGATTTTTTTTCGGTGGCATTTGATATGAACAACGGGGATATTATACGGCTTACGGACAAAAGAACAGGAAAGGAATTTGTCAGAAGGAATGGACGGTTGAATAAATTGACCATGTACCTTGAAGACCCTAACGGAATGAATGCATGGATAATCGGGAATATTGATACGATAGAAGATATAGCGGATGTTGAGAGTGTTTCCATAACCGAAAACGGACCTGTACGGGCAACTGTTGAGGTGACAAAGTTGTGGGGAAAATCGAAATTTATCCAGAGAACATATATTTACAAATCTTATCCCCGTATCGACTTTGATCTTGATGTACACTGGTTTGAAACGGGTGATGGAAAAAACCCGGCCCCTTTTCTGCGAACTACTTTCGATCTTGACTTCGACAATCCCACCTTTGCCAACCATGTTCCCTTTGATGTGGCAGAACGTCCAACCAACGGACAGGAGGTACCGGCACAGCAATGGGTTGATCTGTCTGACGGAAAGACAGGCATTGCATTATTGAACAGGACGAAATTCGGACATTCAGTCGAAGATGGACAATTGAGGCTCTCATTGCTTCGGGCCACGTACTATCCTAATTTATATCCGAATATTGGAATTAATCATATTCAATATTCACTGTATCCGCATGCCGGCGACTGGAAAAATGGTGTATGGGCAGAGGCAGAAAATTTTAACATCCCGGTGTATGCTTCCGAACCGCCATCGTTGGCACTGACCAAAACCCATGCTACAAGGGCGGCAGAAGATTCACTGCTGATCGTTTCTCCTTCAACGGTAGTGATGAGCGGAATTAAGCAAGGCGAAGAAGGGAACAACCTGGTCATCCGCCTGGCTGAAATTTATGGAGAGGAAACAATGGCTGCCATAACACTTCCTGTTACTATTCAGAGCGCAAGCAGAGTGAATATCATTGAGTTTCCGCTGGAGTCAGAGAATGAACCAGAGACTTCCGGGAATACTGTCAAAGTAAAGTTAAAGCCTCATGAAATAGTTACCTTATCCATAATCTGTCAGCTGAAATAGAAACCAACCGAGAATCATTCTGCTTTGTAATCCAATCCTTCCAAAGGCTTGCCGGCAAGATCGCAGATAACAGCGGAAGCGGCCCATCCGCCGTTACCCTGGGTGACTTTCATCATCAATGTATTGGGGCCTTCTTTCAGGTGGATCCGGCACTGGTCTTCATCTGCCAGGAAACCACGCTGCACATTATTCTGGTGGACCAGCTCCCCATTTAACCATGCTTTAACACCGTCATCACTGCCAACGAGTAATTGGGCATCCTGGTCAGCAGGAGACAGGATATTCGTTTTTAGATAGGCCACGGCATTTATCTCCTTGTATAGCTGTGTAAAATCAACCATCCAGCTTTCATTTTCATGATTGGCGGCGACCTTTTTCCATTCGGCTTTGTTTGAATCTTCTTCCGGCAGGAAAACAGATTCGAATAATTGATACTCATCTTTCCCGGCTTCTGCATATGGTCCTGAAATAAGCCAGGCCTTAATATATACCTCCCGGGCCAGGATCCTGACGGTTAACTGCTCCATTTCTTCATCTGTAAAGTGGACATTTTCAGGCGTTTCTGATGGTTCCCAGCATTGTTCCAGGGGACCGGGTACAGGTTCTTCCACGGGAACGAAAAAGTATACCTTCCCGTCATCGCCTGTTTCAATTTTACCACCACCACGCTCAACAGCCTGTTTGACCAGCGTGGCACAGACATCAATCAGTTCGCTTACATTATAATCGGTATAGGAAAACCGGGTTTCATAATCAAGTGCACTTTTGTACTCATCAGGCAGGTTTTCAAAGCCGATGGTAGTGCATAGAATTCCTGTTGCATTGGCAGGATTACAGTCGGAATCCTGACCACACCGGGTTGAAATGATGGTGGTTTTTGCGATATCTCCTTCGCCATACAGTAATCCCATTACGATGTATGCACCATTGATCTTGGCATCGATGTTGAATGAATTCAGGCCGCTGCAGGAAAATTTGCGGTATTCCGGATTGTTGTTGTATTTTTCATTGATAAAGGTCCATGTTTCCGTCCAATCGTCCGGGTGCTGGTGATACTGGCCGATCACATCACGGATGGCTTCGGTATACTGGCTTTCTGCAGGGATACAACGCAATCCTGCTTCAATGATTTTTTCCATATCGGTTTCGAAGAAGGCTTCTGCATACATCCCCGAAACAAATTGTCCGCCGTAGATCCCATCCCCATAATTCATGATCCGTCCAAATTTCTCGCCCAGTTCAATGCCCAGGTTTGGCATGCCCGGGGTGATTAACCCGGCATAATCTGCTTCGATCTGGTAGTCGATATCATCGGCATGGTGGTTGTATTTAGGGTGCCCGGACCAGGGGGGTGCAATTCCGCTTCGCAGGTTGTCACGGCCCGCCTTATTGGCATGCCATAACATGTATTTGCTGTTGGCAAAGTCGATGCCCGCCTGTCGTATGGATACATCCCACCCATATTTTTCAAGGGTACGCAGGAAGGTCATTTCAACATAAATGTCGTCCTGGTGAAACTGGTTAACCATGCCGGGTTCCCAGGTAGGCATTTTTTCTTCAGGGACCATCACTCCGGTCCATCTGAATTCAGTCGGCCCACCCCATCCGACTCCAACCATCTGGCCGATCCAGCCGGCTTTGACTTTATCCATGTACTCGTCGACAGAGATCTTGCGGTAATTTGATTTTTCGCTAGTACAGCTTAGAAGAATGGTAAAAACGATAACAACAGAAGGGAAAAGTATCTTCTTCATGATTGGGGATTTAGGTTGTTGACAAATATAGTTTTTAAGGGAGAGATATCAAAGAACTAAAAAGTGAACAGAAAGAAAAAGCGAAGGTGTGATCTGTGGCAAATACACAATATATTCTTTCATAATCCCATGTATTTTTGAAATGACCAGTAATATTCAACGGTACCTTGAACCTGAATTCATTTCTATCCTGAAGCAGGTTAGAAAAATTTAAAAGCCGTTTAACTTAGACACCAACCTAATATTAACACCCGAAATACCACATCATTGGTACAACAGACGCACTTCATAGCAACTTTTCGTTTATCATTAATATTCTTATAATCTGAATGTTAGGCTGCGGCTTCTTTGATGTGAGGTATTGTACAGGGATTTTGTTTGGGATTATAATTTGAAAATGAAAAATTGCATATTATAGTATTAAATAAACTATATATAATTTGCTTAATTTTGCTTAATCAAACGTTATTCTAAAATCAAGCCTAAACCTGCTAAACTAATATTTCTTAAAGCCAACCTAATACTTCAACTATGAAAAAAATCTTTATCCTATCTTGTTTGCTTCTAATGGCAAGCATTTTATTGGCCCAGGATATTACTGTTACCGGGACAGTTACAGGTGCTGCAGATGGAGAACCTATTCCCGGTGCGAACGTTGTCATTAAGGGGACAACAGTTGGGACAATCACTAACCTGGATGGTTTCTATACCATCACCGGGACCGGTGATGATATCCTGGTGTTCAGCTTCGTTGGACTGCAGACTATGGAGGTGCCTATTGGTGATCAAACCACCATCAGTGTTGCCCTTGAAACCGGTACTGAACTGATCGACGAACTGGTGGTCATCGGTTATGGTTCGGCTAGGATCAAAGACCTTACCTCCTCGATTACTACGGTAAAGACCGAGGACCTCGAAAAAGCTCCTTCCGCTCAACCCATGGATGCTTTGCAAGGAAGGGTTGCCGGCCTGCAAATAGTTAACAGCGGGGCCCCGGGTAGTACGCCGACCGTCCGGATCCGTGGTATTGGTTCGTATCCGGGGAGTAGTAATGAATCCCCTCTCTATGTTGTTGACGGGATGTTCTTTAACAATATTGATTTTCTGAATTCATCCGATATTGAAACCATTTCGGTGTTAAAAGATGCCACAGCTGCTGCCATCTATGGTGTCAGGGCTGCTAATGGTGTTGTGTTGATAACGACAAAATCAGGAAATCTGAACCAGAAAGCCGAAATCGTGTACAATGGTTATTATGGTGTTCAGATAGCTCAGAATGTCTTAAAAATGGCTAATTCTGAGCAATTCGCCAACATGGCCTATGAATCCGGTTCAGCAGCAGATTCCACCTATATTCTGAATGCTATGCAGCGCTATGGAAGAAGTCATATAAATCCCAATGTACCTGATGTAAACACCGATTGGTATAATGAAATTCTTCGTCCAGCAGCCATTCAGAATCACAGCCTGAACGTTTCCGGGGGAAGTGATAGAGCTACCTATTCGATAGGTACGAATTATCTTTTCCAGGAAGGGATTATGGACATGAAAAACGAATACCAGCGTTTTAACCTTCGTTCAAAAGTTGATTATAAAGCTACGGACTGGCTGACCATAGGAGGGAATGCTATCCTGAGTAACGGGATTCAATATCAACCCCAGGAGGCAGCATGGCACACTGCCTATTATGCTGTTCCTGTAATGCCGGTATATGATGATCAGAACACAGACGCCACACCCATCAACTTTGCAAGTGCGGAGCACTTGGGTTACCGTGGAGGGAAGAATCCATTCACGGCCATGACATTTAATGAAAGTCTTCTGAAATCGATGCAGATGCTGACGAATTTTTATCTGAAGGTAGATATTCTACCTGATAAATTATCATTCAAGTCGACTTACAATCAAAGCTATACATCGAATGACTACCGTTATGTGGGACTGCCCTATTATATTAGCAACGCTTCTCAAAGAGCTGATGCAGTTTTGAGTAAGACTGCATCAACATATAATAATATATTCTGGGACAATGTGCTGACCTTTACTGACCAGATTGCCACCAATCACAACGTGGTTGTAATGGCAGCCACTTCATACAGGCAGGAGAGCGCAAGATGGCTCAGTGCACAGGGATTGAATTTTCCGCTTGAGCCTGAACAGGCCTGGTACATAAACCTTTCTGAAACCGTTCCTTCTGACGCTGTTGGCGATGGCGGGCTAATGCAATACGGACTTTCCTATTTTGGCCGGTTGTCCTACAACTTTAAATACAAATATTATTTATATGGAACGATGCGGGCCGACGGAAGTTCGAAGTACCAGCAGAAATGGGGCTATTTCCCATCCATTGGTGTAGGTTGGGTAATCTCGGAAGAAAGCTTCATGCAGGGAATCGGTGCAATAAACTTCCTGAAATTACGTGCAAGCTGGGGCCAACTCGGGAACGATAAAATACAGGCCAGCGACGGTGCCACTACAACAACGGTTATTACGACGGCAATAAATGACATACTTACCACAGGAACATTGACTTCCAGTACATTTTCGTCACTGGAATGGGAAGTGGTTGAAGAATATAATTTTGGTTTAACCTCCAGATTATTAGGCAGTCGATTAAGCCTGGATTTGGATTATTTCAGTCGTGATACAAAAAATGCAGTGATCCCTGTAACGATTCCTTCGGTGGGAGGGACTGTTCTGAAAAATGTTGGGGTGATCAGAAATTCGGGCATTGAATTTATGGCAAACTGGAGTAACCGGATTTCGGAAAATCTCAGCTACACGGTTGGAGTCAATATGTCAACACTTAAAAACGAAACCCTCGACCTGTATGGACAGCCACATATCGACGGTGGTATGGCTGAATTCCGGCAGCGAACAATTGTTGGAGAACCACTTCTGGCATTTTATGGCAGGGAAGTCCTTGGTGTTTATCAAAATGATGCAGAGATCCAGGCCGATCCGGTTGCTGTAGCAAACGGCCTGGTCCCTGGAGATTTTAAATACAAGGACCAGAACGGAGACGGACTCATTGATGACGATGACAGGGTTGTCCTGGGATCATACTTCCCATCCTTTTTATACGGATTTGATATTGGACTGAACTGGAAAAATTTTGATTTTTCGGCTCACATGATGGGACAGAGAGGGAACAAGATACTGAACAGGAAACGTGGAGAAGTGATCTGGACAGCTGATGGAAACTGGGATGCGGATATTGCTAAAAACCGCTGGCATGGAGAAGGCACTTCAGATAAATATCCATCTTCAGAAGGACTACGCAAGGGCTGGAACCAGAAGATGAGCGATTATTTTGTTGAAGATGGAGCTTTCTTCAGGATACAGAATGTACAACTGGGATATAATATTCGGGACTTACAAATTCTTGGAGGCCAGATGCCTGATATAAGGGTGTCGTTTACTGCCCATCGTCCTCTGACAATATTCAATTATAACGGATTCAGTCCTGAAGTGTCTGACGGTGTGGACAGGCAAACCTATCCTATCCCTGCTGTCTACACAGTGGGTTTAAATGTTAAATTCTAATAATTAAGAAAATCTGTCATGAAAAGAAATAAATATATTTTAAAGCTTTCTGTACTTCTGGTTGTCATGATATCCTTCATGGGATGTGAAGACCTGCTGGATGAATTACCTGAAAATACAGCTTTCACGGAAGAAACAGATTATACGATTACTGACAATATGATTTTGCCCCTTATCGGTGCATATGCAGAATTCTATACCCGTGGATGGGAAGATTTTCCACTTATTTCCGTGAGGGGAGATGATGTGAATGCAGGGGGACTTGGCGACCAGCAGGATTATGCTGAAACGGATCTGTACAATTATAATAAGGATTACTGGATGTACAACTCCGTATGGCAAAACCATTTCGCAGATATGTTTGCGGCTCACTCGGCCATGGAACAGATTGAACTGTACAGGGAATATGCCACCAATACAGCACTTGCTGACCAGTATATTGCCGAGGCGAAAACTCTAAGGGCCTGGTTATTGTTGCAGACATCCAGAGTTTGGGGTGATGTATTTATTACCACCTCTTCCGATCCGTCCGATCTGCTCGTAAAAGAAGTTTCTACCAAGGATGAAATAATGCAGCATATCTCCGATGAGATGGATGATGCTATTCCGTTTTTGCCGGATATGAATCCCAACCAGCGTTCTGATATCCCGGGTGGAGTGACCAAATACACAGCACTTGCCATTAAGGCCCTGGCCAACCTTGAATTAAAAAACTACCAGGAAGTGGCCAATGCAACATCACAGATCATCAGTTCCGGAAAATTCAGCCTTGAGCCTGATTTTTACGAGCTCTTTAAAATTAAGGGTAAACTCAACAATGAAAACCTGCTTGAACTTCAATATTCTGATTTTGGCCAGGGATCCGGTGACTCGAAAAGTTACCTGTTTGATTTCTTCGGTCCTCAGAACTGGACTCCGGTGGTACCCGGATCAGGTGGGGGCTGGGGTTTCTTTGAGCCGAGCCTGAAATATATCAAGTTTATGCTCGACAGGGGTGAGACAACCCGACTGGAAACAAGTGTAATATTTACTGATCGTGGAATAACGGAACTCAAAAATGAGCCTGGTTACGCAACACTGCCAGGCTGGATATCAAACACCACTCCGTCAGGTGATATATTTTTAGATTACCCGCGTGCACTGTTTGCCAGTGGAAAACATTATTTGCCATCTGATCAATTAATAACAGGACGTACCTCATATGGAAGCAATAACAATTTTACCTGTATCCGTTATGCAGAGATCTTACTTATGCACGCAGAAGCCATCACTCAGGGAGCCAGTAGTTCCGGTATGACGGCAGATGAGGCTGTTAATGCAGTAAGGGCAAGGGTTGGCATGGATCCGGTTAGCGGAGTGACAAACGCACAGGTTATGGACGAAAAGTTAGCTGAGCTTGCCATGGAATGGGGCACCCGCTTTTATGATATGGTAAGGCTCGCGGAATACGATGAGTTAAGCTATGAAGGAAGAACCTTTACTGACGACTTGAAATATCTGCCCTATCCGCAGAACCAGGTTGACCTGTTAACTCAGCTGGGAGGCCGTAAGTAAAAATAATTGAGATCATTAAAAAATAAGTAAGATGAAAATATTAAATTTTATTTTAGTTTGTACAATTACCTTCATTTTTGCAGTCTCATGCAACGAAGGAATTGACCCGATCTCCTCGGTTGAACCGGGTACGGACGAGGTGGCTCCCACATTAACAATCAGTTCCCCTTCTGAGGGCGACGTATTAAAATTAGCAGAAGGTTCCGACCTGAAAGTTATGATGGCGGCTGCCGATGATATAGAACTACAATCGGTTTCAATCATGCTGGATGGGGCTGAGGCTAAAAATTTAACAAGCTTTATGGATTATCGCCGGTATTCTCCAATTAACGGAGTTACCCTTGGTGCTGTTGCAAATGGGGGTCATACCCTGAAGGTTACTGCAACTGACCTGACGGGTAAAAGCACTTCTTCGCCGGTAATAAACTTCTCGGTTATCAACATTGCTGAATTCGTACCTTCCTATGGAGAAATATTTTACATGAGCTTTGATAATACTGTTTTTGAATTTGCCAGCCTGACAGAGGCCAGTATTATCGGAACGGCCAGCTATGCCGAGGGCAAAATAGGACAGGCATTTGCCGGATCGACAGATTCATATCTCAGCTTTCCGCTGGATGCCCTGGCAAACGAAGAATTTAGTGCTACCTTCTGGATCAATATCAATCCGGATCCCGACCGTTCGGGTATGCTGACAGTCAGTGCTCCGGATGCGAGCGGTAATAATCGTAATTTCGGATTCAGGATATTCAGGGAAGGCACTTCAACCAGCCAGATAATTAAGCTTAATATAGGTGATGGTACTGTAGATGGCTGGCTGGATGGAGGAGCTCTTGCCACTGTCAATCCTGAAGAGATAGACTGGTTACACGTAGCATTTACAATTGGAACCGATCATGCTGCCCTTTATTTAGATGGTGTTTCGGTCTCGGAGCTTGACTTCGGCCCGGTAGACTGGACCAATTGTGATCAGATCTCTATTGCTTCGGGTGAGCCCAATTTCACAGGTTGGAGCCATTTTTCTGATCTGAGTTTATATGATGAATTGCGTATTTTTGATAAGGCACTCACCCAGGAAGAAATTCAGGCAATTATTGATGATGAGTTATAAATGGATTAATTACTATCCTAAAAAAAGAGGCTGTCCCGGTAAGGGCAGCCTCTTTTTATGTTGTAGGAATTTGCCTATCTCACAATAAACTTGGAGGTTGCTCTTCCACTTGCAGATTCAACTGCAATGATATAAAGGCCTGATTTAAGATCAGATATTCCAATAACCATCTGATCGGTGGCCTGGAAATCAAGTAATCTAACCCTTTGTCCGGTAATGTTAATAATGGAAATACTCCTCATCTCAGGACATTGAACAGTGAGCATTTCTGTAGCCGGATTTGGGAAAATGCTGATCAGGGTGTTGTTAACTTCTCTGACAAAGACCGGAGTTACGCCCCAGTCAATATTGTCGATGTAGGTAGTAGATCCGGCAGTCCTTTCATCCGGGAAATCCGGGAAGAAGACCAAACGGGTATAAGTATTCCCGATACCAGCAAAAAAGTTAAATTCCAGCAACTCCCATTCGCCGGTCACCGTATTCGGGACTTTCAATTCGATCTGAGACGGATCCGTACCGCCTTCAACCTTCAGTCCACAATTACTGATGACATCCTTATAAACCATCATTTGCATGACATAGTTTTCAGCGGTGATCTTTATTGAATCGTAAGCATCTGACCATGCTCCTGCCCACGTAACAGCAGTATCGGTTACAATAAACATAATGCAACTATCCGATGCATTAATCCCTGTTTTATCCGGATTAGCCACCATCATGAAATTTGAAGAAGTATCCGGAGCATTGCCAAACTGGGTCCAGGATGTATCTTCCATTGCGATTTCGAAGTTAACAGGCAAGCTGTAGTTGTAAGTCATGCTAATATTGTCGATATAATTCATAGATCCTGCAGTCCTTTCATCGGGGAAATCAGGGAAGAAGACCAGACGGGTATAAGTGTTACCTATACCAGCCGACATGTCAAATTCTATCATTTCCCATTCGCCGGTCACCGTATTAGGAACTTTAACTTCAAGCTGAGTTGGATCAGTACCCCCTTCAAATTTAAGGCCGCAATTGCTGATGACATCCTTATGAACCATCATTGTCCAGGTAGAATTTTTTGCGGTAATCTCAAATGGTCCGTAAGCGTCTGACCAGGCTCCTGCCCAGGTAACAGCAGTATCGGTTACAATAAACATAATGCAACTATCCGATGTATTAATCCCGGTTTTATCCGGATTAGCCACCATCATGAAATTTGAAGAAGTATCCGGAGCATTGCCAAACTGGGCCCAGGATGTATCCTCTAATGCAGTTTCAAACTGAACAGGGATACCATACTGTGCACTAACGCCAATGCTTAAAATAGCAAGTAACAAAAAAGTAATGATTGTTTTCATTTAGTAAAAATTTAAATTATTAATAAACTAATAATGAGATAAGTCCGATGTAATTTTTGATTATACCTCCTTTCTTGGGTTTGCAAAGTTAGTAATTATTGAA
>CAYZEZ010000113.1:0-14193 GCA_964477295.1 uncultured Bacteroides sp.
TCACCGGATTAAGATCGAAACTCGAACAGGACGGGGTATATTTTGAGAGTTAAAA
Organism: uncultured Bacteroides sp.; assembly: GCA_964477295.1. GTDB lineage: Bacteria > Bacteroidota > Bacteroidia > Bacteroidales > SM23-62 > CAYZEZ01. Next base: position 56 of record CAYZEZ010000113.1, read on the forward strand.
AGATAATAGTCATCCTGAACTCGTTTCAGGATCTCCTACTCCTTACAAGTAGATCCCGTCCGCCAGCTGGCGGATCGGGGCCTAAATTCTTCTTACGAGCAGATCCTGAACCGAGTTCAGGATGACGTTTTATAAAATTTTGAATTACATTGAACAACAGTGCCTTGAGGGGATCCGCACAGGAGATCCTTCCACTTTCCAGAAAGTATTTAATGAATATTATCCTGTTCTGACTGTATTTGCTCAAAAATTTCTGCACGATCCCGACATGTCAAAAGAGATAGTACAGGATATGTTTGTTCAGCTATATGAAAAGCGGCAGTCATTAACCATTGAAACTTCTCTTAAATCCTATCTCTATCAATCGGTCAGGAACGGTTGCCTGAACAGGATCAAACAGGATAAAACCCACCAGAAGCATCAGGAGGAAATAATTAAATCTTCTCAAGACGGCGCTGACTTTTCTGATCATATTGAAAAGACTGAACTGGAACAACAGATATATAATATCATCTCAAGCCTCCCTCCGAAATGCAGGCAAATATTTCTGATGAGCAGGCAGGAAGACCTCTCGAACTATGAGATATCCGAAAAACTTAATCTCTCCATCCGGACCGTTGAAACCCAGATCTCGAATGCATTAAAAATCCTCAGGAAAAAGATTGATTTCTAGATATTTAGAATTTATTTTTAAGAAACAATACGTGTAACCGGTTACATAGTTGTCATAGAAGTGGAAAACCATGACAAACAATAACCGGCATATAACCGATGATTTGCTTCTCAGCTACCTTAGGAACAGGGTCAGTGAGGAACAGAAAAGAGAAGTAGCAGAGTGGCTTAATGAAAACCAGGACAACAGGTCGCACCTGGAAAAAATAAACCTCCTCTGGGATCATTCTGCTGCCTGGTCATCCTTTGAGAATATTGATGCATTCGGAGACTGGCAAAAAGTATCAGAACGTATGGGACTGGAAAGCCCGACGGTCACCATAAAGCCTTCCGGAAAAATCATGCCCGGATCACTGCTCAGGATAGCAGCCCTGGCCGTTATCCTGATCGGGGTTGGATACCTTGTCTTTTCAATCGTTTCAAATAATGGTTTCTTCTCCAGGCAAATGGCCGTAATCACCGGAAAGGAAAAATCCACCACTCAATTGCCGGACGGTTCAATTATCCACCTGAACAGCAATTCCGAGCTGACCTATCCCAAAAAATTCAGAAAAAACAGCCGGCAGGTTGAACTTAAGGGGGAAGCATTTTTCGAAGTTGAGCCAGACGCTCAAAGACCCTTTTCAGTAACCTCCGGCAATGCATCCGTAAAGGTCCTGGGGACCTCATTCAATGTTTACTCTGTACCGGAAAATGACATGGTAACCGTGAGTGTCGCCGAAGGCAAAGTTTCATTTTTTCCTGCAGGGCAGGAAGACCTGGCCATCCTGCTAAAAAAAGGGGAACAGGGAATCTTCCACGAGAAGAACCTCACGAAATACGACACTGTTGATCAAAATGAGTTTTCCTGGAAAACAGGTATCCTGAAATTCGACCAGTCGCCCCTTCCCGAAGTAATAAGATCACTTGAAAAGCATTATAATACCATAATTAAATACCAGGAAAACCTTCAGACAGATCCCAGGCTGACTACTTTATTTGAAAATCAGCCCCTGGAAGAGGTCCTGGATGAATTAAATCTTTTGCTTGGCTTAGATTACCAGCAAAAGAATGACACGATTTTTGTTAAGATAGAATAAGGCAATCATGAAAAAGAGTAGAAAAGTTATATATATCGGCAAATTAAAACAGGTTATCCTGACGGCACTCCTGTTGTTCAGCCTTACCTCCCTGCAGGCACAGAATGACTTGCTGAATAAACAAATCAAGCTGGATGATTTCCAGGGAACAATAAAAGAAGCCCTGGATGAGATAAGTAAATCGGGCGAATTTTACTTCTCCTACAGTAGTGATATCCAGGTGGACAAGTGGATCCGGCTCAATTCTAAACAACAGACCGTAAGGGAATTCCTGAACGAGTTGTTCGACAAGGACAAGGTGGAATATGTGGAGAAGAAGAATAAGATCATGATCCTGCCCAAAAAAGCAGGATCCGATAATCAGAAGATCACCCAGACCATCCGTGGCAGGATAGTTGACCAGGATTCCAAGCTCCCGCTCCTGGGGGTAAATATCGTTGTGGCAAGCGATGGCCCGCTCAAAGGGACTGTAACCGATGATAATGGAGAATTTACCATTAAAAATGTTGAGGTGGGAAGGCATGACATCCAGATTTCATATATCGGTTATCAGAAAAAAACCATCCCAAACGTGATCGTTTCTTCGGGAAAAGAAAGGATCATTGATATCGAACTGGTTGAATCGGTAACGGATATTAAGGAAGTCACTATCCAATACGAACTGAATAAAACCCAGCCTTTAAACGACCTTGCCTTTATTAGTGCACGGAGCTTCACTCCGGAAGAGACCAAATACTGTCCCGGGGCCATCGATGATATTAGCCGTGTAGCCGTTTCATACCCGGGCGTATGGTCAAGCAATGATGGTCAAAATCATATTATAATCAGGGGCAATAGTCCAAAGGGACTGCAATGGCGCCTTGAAGGCATTGAGATTCCGAATCTGAATCATTTTGCTGAGATCGGCTCGTCGGGTGGAGGCGTAAGCATACTCAGCAGTAATATGATGAGTATGTCGGATTTCATGACGGGAGCCTTCCCGGCAGAATATGGCAATGCCCTTTCAGGTGTTTTTGATCTTAATATTCGCAAAGGAAACAATAAAAAGCATGAACAGACATTTCAAATTGGTTTAATAGGTACCGAATTCATGGCAGAGGGACCCCTGAAACAAGGATCCGATGCTACTTATATTGGACAGTACAGGTACAGTACGCTGAATCTCATTAAGAAACTCGGCTTCGACCTGGAAAGCGTTCCGGAAATGCAGGACCTATCCTTTAAACTTCACCTGCCTTCAAAAAAACTTGGCACCTTTACCATATTTGGCATTGGGGGTCTGAGTCATGAAGTCGGAACGAGCGGGTATGACTGGAATTCAAACATGGGGACCCTTGGATTTTCAAACAGCAAATCGCTGGATAGTAAAACTTACATTAAAAGCATCTTAGCCTTTTCAGGATGGAATTATGACTGGGAAGACGAAAGCAATATCGGCACTACTGCAGATCCTGTTGATTATCAATGGCACAGCCGTGTGACCGAATATACAGCCAGGCTTTCGATCAATATCAACAGGAAGATCAATACAAAACACAAATTAAAAACAGGCCTGATCCTGGATAACACATTCTATTACAGTTACCTGGGATGGCATTCCGATACCCTGCTCAGGAGGGGAGATGATACATATGAGCAAATTTACTCGGATGCCAATGGCCATACCGGTACTTTACAGGCCTATGCTAACTGGAAGTATAGCATCACTGATCATCTTACTGTAAACTCCGGGATACACTACATCATGCTTTTCCTGAATGATAATTATTCGGTTGAACCCCGGTTTGGCATCCAGTGGAATTTTCTTGGAAGGCATACCGTAAGTGCAGGATTTGGAATTCACAGCCGGAGAGAATCACTCAGTATGTATACCGGGACAAAGACACTCTATGACGGGACAAGGATCAACCCAAATACAGATCTTGAGTTAACCAAAGCCCAACATTACATCCTTGGATACAGTATGATGCTGACCCCGGTGCTTAAAGCCAGGCTGGAAGCGTATTACCAGTATCTGTATGATATCCCGGTCTACCCCTTCCCGCCCTATTTTTCAACGATCAATATGGACTGGGGCTTTGAAGGGAATATCCTTGTAAGTGAAGGAACCGGCTATAACAAGGGAATAGAATTAACACTTGAAAAACATTTTTCAGAAGGATATTATTTTATGATGAACGGAACACTTTATGAGTCGAAATTCAAAAACTATCAGGGAAGGGAATATAATACCAGGTACAATGGATCACGTGCTTTTGGAGGAGTTTTTCTGAAAGAATTCAACGTTGGCAAAAACGGTCAGAATATCTTAGGTTTCGGAGCCCGGGTAATCTATACAGGAGGATTCAGGGATCTGCCTATCGATCTCGAACAATCGCGGGCACAAAACAGGCAGGTAGAGGTCTGGGATGAGGGATTTACTGAAAAAATGGACGATTTTATGCGTATTGACCTTCAGATCAATTTCAGAAGAAACAAATCCAGGTATTCAGGCGAATGGCGTGTGGACGTCCTGAACCTGCTCAACAGGAAGAATACACTAAACTACTATTATGATACCTCCACCAGGCAGATCGAAACAGACTATCAGAATCCTACGATTGCCGTCATTGCCTACAGGATACAATTTTAAATTCAAGTGATGAAATCGAAATATATTACCATAGCATTGTTATTATTTTTCACACTCCTTTGTTGGAGCTGTGAGAAAGAAACCGATTATAATCCTGAATATCCTGCCGATGAATTTATACAGGAAGGACTTTACCTGGGTGAATACTGGCCCACGGACGGATGGAGAACCTGTCATCCGGAAGAGGTTGGTATAGATGAGGCGAAGCTGCGAAAGATGAATGATGAATTTGCCATCCTGCTCGAACTGCACGCTGATATGCATAGCGTGCTGGTTATACATAAAGGATACATTGTGGCAGAACAATACTATTCTGACCAGTATTCGAAAGATTCACTGCACAAAATATATTCCTGCACTAAAAGCATTACTTCGGCTGCCCTGGGGATTGCACTTGATGAGGGTTACCTGAGCAGTGTCGATCAGAAGATCATGGATTTCTTTCCGGAATATACCGTTGAGAATCCTGATTCAATGAAGGATGAGATGACCATCCGTGATTTTCTGACCATGTCAGCTGGACTTGAATGGAAAGAAATAGATTATCCCTATGATGATGACCGCAACACATATAATCAATGGATTGCCAGTGAAGACAAGGTTAAGTTTGTGCTTGATCAGCCCTTGATTCATCCTCCGGGGACCGAGTATGATTACAGTTCCGGCATTTCCCATGTACTGAGTGCGATCCTTGAAAGAACAACGGGAATGAAAACAGATGAATATGTGAAGGATCATTTATTTGAACCACTTGGGATAGATGATTATTACTGGTCCCATGATAACCAGGATATCCCTTACGGGGGAACGGGCCTGCGGCTCAAACCGCGCGACCTTGCCAAGATCGGATATCTGTACCTTAAGAACGGGCTGTGGAACGACGAACAGATTGTACCTGCATCATGGGTAAACGCCTCCTCCCAGCCATATATTCAGAGAAGATACATAACTGATTACTACTATGGTTACCAGTGGTGGGTAGATCCTGACGGGTTATATGCGGCAGTTGGTTTTGCCGGTCAATGGATGTTCATCGTCCCCGACTATGACCTGGTGGTGGTATTCAATAATTACCTGGAAGAATCGGAATGGCTGCAGATATCAACCCCCGGACGAATGATGGACGAATATATCCTGCCTGCAGTTCAATAATTAATTCAAGTTGCTAGATACTGGGTACTGGTATCGTGCTGAATTTATTTCAGCATCTGTAAAAAGGGATAAAATAATTCTGACCATTAAGGCCCATTTAAAAGAGAGTCATAACTTTGGCCAGAAATATCATCTGAAATGAAAAATATTATTATTGAATCGGGAAAAGTCAGGTTGCATGGTATCCTTAATAATTCTCCTACGGCTGAAATGATATACGATTCAATGCCTATTGAAGGTAAAGTAAATCTCTGGGGGGATGAGATATATTTTTCAATACCTATAGTGACAGCACTGGAACCAGATGCCCGTGAAGAGATGGAAGTTGGCGAGCTGGGATACTGGCCTACAGGACAAGCATTTTGCATATTTTTTGGTCCGACTCCTGCAAGTGACGGAGAGAAGCCGGTGGCTGCCAGCTCCGTAAATGTTCTGGGTCATCTTATTGGAGATATTGAAGATGTGCGGGATATTCCTTACGGAGCAAGGATTTCAATAACGCGTGTTGATTGAATAATACTCTTCGTATTCACTCAGCTTGTATTCTGTTGATTGTAGCCATTCCCCGTAAAATTTAATCGCCTACCCGGGTGCTGTTGGCAGATAGATCCCTTAATTCTGTGATTTAGTTATTATTTAAAACCGGATAAACAACAATAGCTTTGAGCCTAAACTTAATTAGCACGGCTGTAACATATTACGATAATACTGTACCTTTGTAAATTACCAGCATCACATCAATTAAAAACTATTGAACATGAAAAAACTGATTTTAGCATTTCTTTGTTTCTTACTATTTATTCCTGCCTTTTCTCAGCAAGGCAAAATAAACACGGAAAATTTCGGAAAACAACTGGAAGGATATATCATCAAGACAAATGGCCAGAAAATGACCGGCAACTTTCTCTATGCCCATCCTGTTGAAATGTCGAAACAGGTTATGTTTAACGGGACGATTTATCAGCCTGATGACCTTAAGGAATTTTTCGTGGACGGGAACAATTGGATCTCGGTTACAGATAACAAAGATCAAAAGTTTGCATTATGTAAACGTTATGGCCCCATAACAGTTTACCAAATCCTTTCCTATCCTGAAGGCGTGGAATATGGTGATGAAAGCACACCCTGGGAAGATGTCCTCTATATGAAAAAACTCGATGATGAGAGGGTCGCGATGGCAGGTTTTCTGCTGGGATTTAAAAAGAAAATGAGTGAATATGTGAGTGATTATCCAGAGATGGCAAAGAAAATTGCAAATAAGGAGAAAGGATACGGAGCAATGAACCAATATGATATAGTCGATGAATACAATGCCTGGTATATGGAACAAAATCCTGAATTTGTCATGGTTGAAATCTTAGAGGATGGGGTTATTCCCATCCCCGAAGGGGCTGAAACAGTTGATGTTCCGGAAGGTCTTTACGGCAAATGGCACCATGAGGATTATACATTCACCATTGAGAAAGGATTAATCAGATTTGATTATGATGTAGGCGGGGGGCAGACAGTAAATACTGTATACCTGATCCAGGAATATGATGAAAAATATGGATTTATCTGCGGCGACCTTCTCCAATATATGTCATTCGGTTTCGATGCCATGGAAAATTTCCAGGACCATTGCGGATTTCTTTATTTCACAGAACTTACCGATGATACTGTTTTGATTTATTTCCAGGGACATGGCGTGCTGGCCAATAAGGATAAATACGCCCTTCACCAGGATCCGGAAGATTTCAAGTACCTGGCAAATTCGTACGCAAGGGTAGAGTGACAAGGGAATCTAATCGGGAGCTCAACATAAAATCAGAAGGGGCATGATCAGATATCATGTCCCCCTGTTATTATAATTCCTTCGTGTATTTCATTTGCTCAATCCCGGTTACGCCTGACAGGGCATCGAGCATATCTGCATTCATTGTGCCTTTGATTGCTACCATAACATTTTCCTCTCCTCCCACAATGATCACCAGGTCGCGGATGCACTCACCTTTTTTCTTTCCCAGGATAAGTACATCCTGGTCTGCTTCATGGACTGTCAGCATTAGAACATAATCGGAATTAGCTCTGTCTAAATTTATCTCATCAACAAAATTCACACGCTGATTGATGGCCTCGTTTTCTACTACCAGCAGTTTAATGGATCTGATCGACTTGAGAAGGACCTTTTCTTCGGGATCCAGGTCACCAACGTTGGCCGCCAGGCGACAGAGAAAACCGGGAATATACATTGATATTACTTCAGAATCACCCTGATAAGTATAATACAAACGGTTGATGTCGCCCGATTGTGCAAGTGTTACTGCACCCAATGCAATAACAAAAATGGATAAAATAACTTTTTTCATAATCGTAAAAGGTTTTCTGATAATAAGACGAGTTTGGGCGGCTAACGTTACAGGAAATATGATTTTTTTAAGGCACAGGATTAGCATTCAGACCTTACAGCTAATTAACTCAAGTTGCCAGGTACTGGGTACCAGGTACTGAGTATAGTATTAATAGTCAATAACTTATATTAAAATAGTAATTAAATTCGTATCATTTACTAATTCATATATGACTGTTATTCAGACACCTGGCAACTAGTAACTCATAACCAGCAACTTAAATTAATTAATCCATTTGCCATGAAATGTCCATGATAATATTTTCATTAATATCACATAAGGACATGAAAATATTGTTATGGTAAGTGCACTATTTGGCAGAAGACATCCTGGAAGAAGCCTGTGAGTCTACCAGTCTGTGTGGGTGAGGGACTGGTTGATTATTTGAGGATTTGTAAACCCGAGACGAGAAAGCTCTTCAAATCTGTTTGGCCATTTCTTCTACAAGACCTGCAAATAATACAAGGTACCTGAAATTTTGCCAGATATAATCGTAATTATCGGTTTTCCTGAAAAGGGGTGGCTCAAAAAGGTTTCGCTTCATATACACTCCAACATTTAGCTTGTTTGCTGAGAATGAGACAAATACCTGGCCATTTGTTGTCTTTTTAAAATCGAGGACCCATTGCAACAGTCCGGGAGTGATCATTACCTGTGCCTTGTCAGGCTCTTCTGAATAAACGGCATACTCCGCCCGGAATTCCTCATCGCCGAGGTCCATTCTTTTACCCATTAACGTATCCTGGATCAGCTTGCCGAGAGCACCCATACGGAGTATTTTACCAAGGTTTGGGAAAATGATTGCATCTGCCTTAAACGCCTGCTTAAAATCAGCAATGTAGAAGATCCCGGTAAACAATTTGTGAATCGATGATTTCGAGTGCTCATCAGGCATGGTGCGTGTATACACATTCAACCAGGAAAACCGGAAAGGTATTCCTTTCAGTGTTCCTGTCACCAGGTCTCTCCCCTGGTACCGGGCAATATCACCCTTGAAAATTTTACTCGCCTTAAAATCATGCACCTGGATCTTATCGCCCGGGGAATAATCCAGTTCATCACTTATCTGGTTGACCAGTTTTGAGATAATATTTTTCTTATAAAGCCCCCTGAAGCCTTTGGAAAAGCCCGCCAGCGCAAAACCAAAGATTATCAGCAATACAATCAATGAACCGGCAATCAGGAAGATCAAACCGAAATCGGGTCCTGAGGAATTTGTCCGTTCAGGCCTGAAAAACAAGGAATAGATTATGATTGCAATGAAAATTAAAAGTTCAATAATTATCAGGATCCTAGCCCTGCTAACAATCCTAAGCCTCTTAATCTCGAGCCCTTTGAGATCAGGAACCAGGGTTTGTTCGTAATAATTTTTAAAGTCGGATTCGTTTCTCATTGTTTACAGATCTTGTTTAAATAAAAGTAAGGCAAAAATATATATGCTCAAAGTCCTGACAAAATATAAATACTGTTCATTTCATTCCTTTGAGATTTTCTGGATAATAAAAATCATGTTCCTTTCACTATCTTTGTTTGAATTTTATTGACAGCAACCATATGGCAACCAAACAAAACAGGAGTTTTACAAATAAATTACGAGATAAATTCAGGCTGATCATATACAATGACCAGACCTTTGAGGAGGTCTGGTATCTTCGTTTATCAAAGCTGAATTATATTGTTCTGATAAGTTCCGTTATACTTTTCTTAATAGCCGGGATTTTTGCACTGATAGCTTACACAGGTATACGTGAAATGATTCCTGGTTATCCTGATGGCAACATCCGGAGGACCATCATTATGAATTCCCTCAGGCTCGATTCCCTGGAAAACGAGATCAGGATCAGGGATATGTATCTGGAAAATATCAATGCAATCATATCGGGTGAAGAGCCAAACAATCTTCTTATCACGTCAGATACCATGATAGACTTTGGTACCATTGATTTTTCCAAATCCCTGGAAGATTCAATCTTACGGAATCAGATTGAAGAAGAGGAGCAGTACAACCTGGCTGTTGTTGATAACCGGCCCAGGGCATCGGGACTGGCCAGTGTTCATTTTTTTGCACCCATTCGTGGCATTGTATCCGGCAAGTTTGATGCTACAAAGAATCATTTCGGCACAGATATAGTTGCCTCCCCGGATGAAGTGGTAAAGGCTACCCTTGATGGAACAGTTATCATGGCATCCTGGACGGTAGAAACAGGTTATGTGATACAGGTACAACACAAAGACAACCTTATCTCGGTATATAAGCACAATGCTGAACTGTTAAAGAAAACAGGAAATGTGGTCAAGGCAGGTGATGCTATAGCAATCATGGGTAATTCAGGTGAGTTAACCACAGGTCCCCATCTCCATTTTGAAATCTGGTATAATGGCACCCCGGTAAATCCCGAAGATTATATTGTTTTTTGATCTCAACCCGGCAACATTTTAATGGCAAAGAAGCACATAGCTATTTTAGGTTCTACAGGATCGATCGGCACCCAGGCCCTTGAAGTCATTGAGAAAAATCCTGATTTTTTTGAACTGGAAGTCCTGACAGCCGGGAATAATGATGAACTTCTCATCAAACAGGCCATTCAATATGTTCCCAATCATGTGGTTATTGCCAATGAGGAGAAGTATGAAATCGTCAGCCAGGCACTATCGGACCATCCCATAAAAGTATATGCGGGAGACGATGCTATTGAACAGGTCGTAGAGATGGATTCGATCCAGATGGTACTGACAGCTATGGTAGGTTTCGCAGGGCTAAGACCTACCCTCCGGGCCATTCGTGCTGGTAAAGACATTGCGCTTGCCAATAAAGAAACCCTGGTTGTGGCAGGTGAACTCATCATGAGACTTGCAGAAGAATACCGGGCAAATATTTATCCGGTCGATTCAGAACATTCAGCTATTTTTCAGTGCCTGGCAGGCGAAGAGCTCAATCCGCTGGAGAAGGTGATTCTTACAGCTTCAGGCGGTCCCTTTCGGGGAAAAGATAAAGCCTTCCTGAGAAAGGTCACGTGCGAGGAAGCATTGAAGCATCCTAACTGGTGCATGGGAACGAAAATCACTATTGATTCGGCATCTCTTATGAATAAAGGGCTTGAAGTGATTGAGGCACATTGGCTGTTCAGGCTGAACCCCGGCCAGATAGAAGTGGTGGTCCACCCCCAATCGATTATTCATTCCATGGTTCAGTTCGAGGATGGATCCATAAAAGCCCAGATGGGTATTCCGGACATGAAACTCCCGATTCAGTATGCCTTAGGTTTTCCGAAAAGAATAAAATCGGATTTCCCGCGTTTTAATTTTTCCGATTATCCTAATCTTACATTCGAAGCACCTGATTTGAAAAATTTTCGTAATCTTGCACTGGCTTATAGAGCACTCAGGGAAAAAGGTAATTTACCCTGTATCCTGAATGCTGCCAATGAGGTTTCAGTGGAAGCCTTTCTTGCAAACCGGATTGGTTTTCTTGATATGCCTGAGATCATTGAAAAAACGATGGATTCAGCAAGTTATATCAGGCATCCCGAATTTGATGATTACATCACATCGGACTACGAAGCAAGAGAGATTGCACTGCGTTTCATTAACATTAAAAGAGCTTGAGACGAAGATTGTAAGTTATACGATACCAATTAGTTAAATAAATATTTACAAGTGAAACGAGCATGAACAAATTTAATCAAATACTGCACCAAAGGATATGATTAAATTTTTCATGAGAGAACGAGTAGTACCGACCGTATGGAAAATGTCCGGTGGACATTTTCGGGAAGAGCCAGGCGGAGGGGCGGGTTGGTTGCATTCGTTCTTAAATTTTTAATTAATTTATTTTCAAATAATTATAAAATTATAAACGCGTGAAAGTTTTAATCCAGGCATCCCAGTTATTATTGAGCCTTTCCATACTGGTTTTTTTACATGAACTGGGGCACTTTATCTTTGCCAGAATCTTCAAGACACGCGTCGAAAAATTCTATATTTTCTTCAATCCGTGGTTTTCATTATTCAAGAAAAAGGTCGGGGAAACCGAATATGGTATAGGCTGGTTACCTCTTGGCGGATATGTTAAAATATCAGGCATGATTGATGAATCGATGGATAAGGAACAAATGAAAAAACCTCCCCAGCCATGGGAATTCAGATCGAAACCGGCCTGGCAGCGTCTTTTCATTATGATTGGAGGAGTACTGGTAAATTTTCTGCTGGCACTTTTCATCTATGCGACTTTATTATACATATGGGGAGAAGAGTACCTTCCCACCCAGAATGTAAAGTATGGTATCATGTGTGATACACTGGCGACTGACATGGGACTGCGAAACGGGGATAAAATCATCTCTCTTGATGGCCGGAAAGAGGAAAGGTTCAATATGATTGTCCACGATATCATTATAAATAAAACCCAGGTAATAAAAGTGGAAAGAGATGGCAGGTTACTGGATATTCCTGTGCCTGACGAGTACATTGCCCCACTGATCAAAAGTGCCAATTTTATCGATCCAAGGATCCCTTTTGTTGCAGGGAATTTTCCAAAGGAATCCGGAGCCCGTGATGCTGGCATCAAAAAGGATGACCAGTTGGTCGGTGTGAATGATACAAGCCTGATGTTTTTCGATGAATACTATGACGTGCTCTCAAAATATAAAAACCAGACTGTTGACGTACATGTAGTCAGGGAAGAGAAAAAACTCACATTTCCTGTTAAGGTTTCGGATGAAGGGAAAGTCGGTATCTATCCGGTGGGTGAATATTCCCGGTTCTTTGAAATGGAAAAGATCGAATATTCCTTTTTTGAATCCATTCCGGCTGGCATAAGCAAAGGGATTTCAAACATGGTAAGCTACCTGAAACAGCTTAAACTACTTTTCCGGCCAAAAACAAAAGCATACGAATCACTGGGGGGATTCATAAAGATCGGCAGTTTCTTCCCCGATGTGTGGGACTGGCAAAGGTTCTGGAATCTCACTGCTTTGCTTTCCATCATCCTTGCCATTATGAATATTCTTCCTATTCCTGCACTGGACGGAGGCCATGTCATGTTCCTTTTATATGAGATAGTCTCCGGTCGAAAACCAGGGGATAAATTCCTTGAATACGCACAGATTGCAGGCATGCTCCTTCTTCTGGCTCTGCTTTTGTATGCCAATGGGAATGATGTAATACAGCTTATTAGAAGATTATTTTAATGCCAATATTACCCGTTGGCTGAAGAGGCTGTAATGAATATTATACTCCGGAGAGTTCAAAGAAGTTTTATTATCCGACGGTTAAAACCGCCAGCAATTGAATAATAATTTGTAAATTTGTCCCGCTAAAATAAACTTCAAAAACCATGAACTTATTTATTATACTTGGAATGGTCGGGCCCTGGCAGATAGTACTCATAGTGCTTGTGCTGTTATTGCTGTTCGGAGGCAGAAAAATACCTGAACTCATGAAAGGCCTGGGCCAGGGAATGAAAGAATTTAAAAAAGCCACCAAAGAGGATAAACCGGACGTTGAAAATAATACAGAGATAGAAGGCGACTAACTATCACAACATATTATTTTTCAATAGTTTACCTGTCTTCTGGAAATATTTCTGTTAGGCAGGTTTTTTATTTCCTGACCGATGAAACCTTTCTCTTCACTCGCTCAAATCCGGCAATTGTTATCTGACCAGCAGTTAACGCTTCCTTCTGTAGTTGAACACTATCTTGGCAACATAGCCAAAAACCAGGAACTCAACGCCATTATAGAGGTTTTCAGGGAAGAGGCCCTGGATAGCAGCAAACAGATCCAGAAAAAAATTGACCAGGGAAAAGCAGGCAAACTGGCCGGAATGGTTATTTCCATCAAGGATAACATCTGTTATAAGGATCATATTACTTCCGCTTCTTCCATGTCATTAAAAAACCACCGGGCTGTTTACCATGCCACCGTCATCAGTAAACTTATTGATGAGGACGCCATTATCATAGGCCGGACCAATTGTGATGAATTTGCAATGGGAGGAACCAATGAGACCTCCGTGTATGGCCCGGTATTGAATCCTGTTGACCATACCAGGGTAGCAGGGGGTTCATCGGGTGGTTCCGCAGCTGCTGTAGCTGCTGATATGTGTCTGGCAGCCCTGGGATCCGACACCGGCGGATCGATCCGCCAACCTGCTTCTTTCTGTGGAGTAACCGGTATCAAACCTACCTATGGAAGGGTTTCGCGATATGGCCT
>CAYZEZ010000114.1:0-14168 GCA_964477295.1 uncultured Bacteroides sp.
TTGCAAATACTATCCAAGAAGCAACAATGCCCTTGGGGCCAATGAAATATTTCTTCAACTAACCAGCAAAGATCAAAAAGAACTGGTTGAACAATCTGCCAATAAATTGATCGATAAATACTATGGTGAACTTTTTGCTGGCCTGATCGAATTTGGCCAGATGCAGGACAGTGAGGACAATTTCAGATTTGAACTTCAGCCACTCAATAATATCTATCTGGGTTCCACGGACAAGGGTTTCGGGTACCTGCCAAGGGGAAATAAGCAAATTATATATATACTGGGTGTAATCGCTCTTTTTATCCTGGTGATCGCCAGCGTGAACTACATTATGCTCTCCATTGGCCATTCCATGGAAAGGCTGAAAGAGATGGGGGTGATGAAGATACTTGGTGCCCGCAAATTTCAAATTATCAGGCAATTCTGGAGTGAATCCTTCCTATTGGTCATCCTGGCCCTGCTCATAGGGGTAGTACTGGCAGAGCAATTGCTCCCGGTATTTAACAAACTCGCCCAGAAAGAGCTGTCGTTTGTCATTTACCAGGATGTGGGCAGTTACCTGTTCCTGTTCCTGCTGCTTTTGTTCATAGTATTCACAACGAGTAGCTATATCGGGATTGTACTTTTGCGCAACAGTAATCCTGTTTCCATTATTAAAAATGAAATATCAATCGGGAAGCGTTATCGTTTTGCCAGCACATTTGTTGTTGCCCAATATTTCATATCGATCACACTTTTTATTTGCACGTTCATTATCATTAATCAACTGAAATATATGCGGGAAAAGCCAGTAGGTTTTAACCCGGAAGATGTGGTGATGCTTGAGGTGGATTTCCCGGTTGAAAAAGTTGAATTATTCAAAGATAATTTGAAACAGTATCCATCCATTATGAATGTCACCACGAGCGACAGGAATTTTGGCAACAGCAGGAGTTCAATCGATAATAAAGACAAAAATGGTAATCTGGTTAACATCCGCCTTCTGAGGGTTGATCAGGATTACTTCAACACAATGGGTATTGAATTTACTGCCGGAAGAAATTTTAGTCCCACTTCACCGGAAGACACTATTGGATACATGATTGTAAATGAGACTTTTGTCAGGGTCTTCCAGCTGGATTCACCGGTTGATGAACTCATCTTTTTCGATTCCTTTAATGTCTATGTTAAAATTGTCGGGGTAGTGAAAGATTTCCATTATGACTCAATGAAAGATGAGATCCAACCGCTGGCCATGATACGTCAATGGAACAGCATCTGGTACGTATTTATAAAACTAAATGAGAACCAGGTCCAGCAGGGATTGGCGGCCATAAATAAAGCGTGGGACGAGGTTTTCCCGGAATATGAGATGAACCGGAAATTCCTGGATGACCACCTGGCAGACAGGTATGTCGGTGAAGAGCGGCTGGCTAAAATAACAGGTTATTCAGCAGCAGCGGCCATATTTCTCAGCTGCCTCGGACTGCTTGGCCTGACCGGATTGCTTGTTTCAAGGAGGGTGAAAGAGATTGGTGTCCGGAAAGTGAACGGGGCCACCATATACAACATCCTGACACGCTTAAACGGCGACTTCCAGAAATGGGTTTTAATTGCCTTTATCCTGGCCAGTCCATTAAGCTATTACATCATGAACAGATGGCTCCAGAATTTCAACTACCGCATTCAGATTGCCTGGTGGATATTTGTGCTGGCCGGAGTAATGGCTTTTCTCATAGCCTTTGTTACAGTCACATTGAGAAGTTTTCAATATGCGAGGAAGAATCCGGTGGATACACTAAGATATGAATGAATATCGAATAATGAATAACGAATGTTGAATTTTAAAGTATTTCGGAATTCAGTATTCCTTATTCGATATTCATTATTCAATCGAGATTATCGATTGAAAGAATTGTTCATAGTCTAAAACCGTCTGTTCAATACTAAACCGAACACTCGCAGCATTTTTACCATTTTCAATTAACCTGTTACGGAGTTCAGGGTCGTGCAGGACCTGGCTGATCTTTTCTGCCAGTTCCGCAGTGTTCTCATCCTCATACCACAATCCATTCTTCTGGTTATCAAGCACATCAATTATACCAGCTGCCCGGGTTCCTATTACCGGAATACCCGCACCCATTGCTTCGACCAGGACCAAACCGAAACCTTCGGTGGTGGATGGCAATACCATAACATCAAACAGTTTATAGTAATTCATAACGGTTTTTTTATCCACTATGCCTGCATAAATAAATTCATTTTTAAGACCTTTTTCAAGGATCAGTTCATCCAGTACACCAGGTTCGATCCCGACAAAAATCACCTTTATCGAATCCGGAAGAATAGTCAGTGCTTCAATCAACTGGTACTGTTTTTTACGCCTGGATACACAGCCGATTACAACATCACCTTTATTCAGTCCATGCTTCATTTTCAGGTCCGCTATGACGGACTCATCAATCAGATTGAAATTTTCAGCTGGTATCCCGTTGAAAATAACATGAAGGTGTTTCTCCGGAATGCCCAATTTGACGAATTCATTCTTCAACTGGTGGCTGTTGACTACAATCTGTTCGGTACCTGAAACATAAAACCAGTTTTGAAGGAATCCTCCGACGCTTCTGGGAGTTTGCCTGCGCGTAAGAATAATTTTTGATTTTATCCGGTATAGTTTTTTCGCCAGAATAGAGGTATACCTGTCCCTCCCCGATTGGGCATTAATGATATCAATCTCTTTCTCCCTGGCCAGACGTACAATGTGTTTGATGTTTTTGAAGTCAACCTTGTTCCTGAAAACCATCGGTTCAACCTGAATTCCGGAGTCTTTCAAAATTTCAGCCAGGTGACTTTCAGCAGGGCATCCCACATAAATGTTATGCCCCCTCCCTGCCAGTCCATTCGCCAGATAAGCGATTGAAAAGGTGGACCCCGTTCCCGGATAACCCTGGTATGTTAGGAAAAGAATGTTCATTGGTTGCCGTCGGTTTTAATAGACGGTTTTAAGATTGTGTAAAAAAAATTGGGAGCCAGCATGGTTTCCTGTTGATTTGAATTGGTGTGTTGATGTTCAACCCAGATATCCGTGGGCTGAAGCCAACGGTAATTAATCTTACCTCAATTCAAATTTCTGCCCAAGATAAACCCGCCTTACCTGCTCATCGCCGGCCAGTTCATCGGCAGTACCTGATTTAAGAATATCGCCTTCAAACAGAAGATAGGCCCTGTCAGTAATCGACAAAGTTTCATGTACATTATGATCAGTGATAAGTATCCCGATATTCTTTTCTTTCAGCTTTGACACAATCTCCTGTATATCTTCAACGGCTATTGGATCAACACCCGCAAAAGGCTCGTCGAGTAAAATAAAATTTGGTTTCAGCGCAAGAGCACGTGCAATCTCGGTCCTTCTTCTTTCCCCCCCTGATAATTGGATGCCAAGGCTCTTCCTGATCCTGGCCAGGCCTAACTCTACCAATAATGATTCGACCCTGTCTCTTTGTTCATCTTTGGGCAAGTTAGACATCTCAAGTACCGCAAGTAAATTGTCTTCAACAGTTAATTTTCGGAATACTGAAGCTTCCTGGGCGAGATAACCGATTCCCATTCTTGCTCTTTTATACACCGGTTCACTTGTAATGTCTTTATCATCAATAAATATCCTACCGGAATTGGGCGAGATAAGTCCCACAATCATATAAAAAGTAGTCGTTTTACCGGCACCGTTTGGTCCCAATAATCCAACAATTTCTCCCCGCTCAACTTCAATGGAAACCTTTTTAACGACTGCTCTGCTCCGGTATTTCTTAACAAGATCTTTAGTATGCAGCTTCATAGGAAAGTGCGTTTAACTATTAGAACGGAAACTGACCCGTTAAATTACTCATTTTTCTCTGCCTCAAGCTCCTCTGCTTTCCTTTTTCGCAAAATCCGACTGGAAATGGATATACCCACTTCATAGAGTATTACTAATGGTATAGATACTAAAAGCTGACTGAAAATATCGGGAGGTGTTATGATGGCAGATAGTGCAAGGATAATAATAAGGGAATGCCTCCTGTATTTTTTCAGGAAATTCGGAGTTACCAGTCCAGCCTTACTCAGGAAGTAAACCAATATTGGCAATTCAAAAACTATTCCTGCTGCCAGCACAACCGAGGCAATGGTTGAGACATACGAAATGAGATTGATCTGGTTGGTAACCTGCTCACTTACACTATAAGAACCAAGAAAATGTATTGAAAGGGGTGTGATGATGAAATAACCAAATAAAACACCCAGGAGAAATAACATTGAACTGTAAAAAACAGCACCCCTGGCATGCCTTTTTTCCCTGCTGTAAAGTGCAGGCACTACAAATCTCCAGAATTCCCAGAAGATATATGGGAAGGCCAGGACAAATCCTGCCATAAGTGAAACCATAATATGCATCGAGAACTGACCGGCCATTTTAATACTGATAAGCTCAAGCGGTTTCGAATTAATGCATAATTTATTCACATTGACGAGCTGGCCAAATTCACACAGCAACCTGTTGGTAATAAATTCAGGGGATTTGGGACCTAAAAGTATCGTGTTAAAAACAATATCCTTAAATATAAAGGCAACAATTGCGACTACCAGGATGGATACCAAAGCTCTTAATATGTGCCACCTCAACACCTCAAGATGCTCCAGGAAAGACATTTCTGCTTCATTTTTTTTTGCCATGGCCCTTACAATTTCAGCCTACAAATGTATTCATATAATTCAAAAAACTATCAAAAGTCAATATTTAGAGTTTGACTAAATTAACTTGTGCGCCCTGATCACTCAAATATAAGGCAATTCACTATCAGACCCACTCCATCCCACTCCCACACTGCTTATTCACCCTTCACCGATCACCATTCAATGAATAAATAGTTATAGAAAAGTTAATTTTATAAAGTTTTTTTCAAATTCATAAGAATTTCTTAAATTTAGATAAAAGGAAATTATCTGATATGAATACCGGAGTCGACATATCTCTCTCTGAATACCTGAAGAAATACTTCGGCTTCGATAACTTCAAGGGTACCCAGGAAGTAATTATCCGAAGTATTATGTCAGGAAACGACACTTTTGTCCTGATGCCTACCGGTGGTGGTAAATCTCTTTGTTACCAGCTTCCTTCATTGCTTCTTGATGGAACCGCGATTGTCATTTCTCCCCTGATTGCCCTGATGAAAAACCAGGTGGATGCCATGCGAAGTTTCAGCACAACAGACGGAATTGCACATTTCCTTAATTCATCTCTGACAAAAGCCCAGATTGAAAAAGTAAAATCAGACCTGGTCAGTAAAAGCACGAGGTTATTATATGTTGCACCGGAATCACTTACTAAACAGGACAACATTAATTTCCTGAAAAAGATAAAGATCTCCTTTTATGCCGTAGATGAAGCACACTGTATCTCTGAATGGGGACATGATTTCAGGCCTGAATACCGGAGGATCAGACCCATAATAAATGAAATCGGAACTGCTCCCATTATTGCACTCACAGCTACAGCAACACCCAAGGTACAACATGACATCCAGAAAAACCTTGACATGCTGGATGCCCATGTTTTTAAATCATCATTCAGGCGACATAATCTGTATTATGAAGTCAGGTCAAAGGTTGGTGCATCCAAAGAGATCATTAGATACATCCATAATAACCCGGGTAAATCGGGCATTATTTATTGCCTGAGCAGGAAAAAAGTGGAAGAACTGGCCGAAACACTTCAGGTGAATGGTATAAAGGCTCTCCCTTATCATGCCGGAATGGATTCTACTACCCGAACCGAAAACCAGGATAAGTTCCTTATGGAAGATGTAGATGTAATAGTGGCTACCATTGCTTTTGGAATGGGTATTGATAAACCCGATGTGCGATTTGTTATCCATTATGATATTCCCAAGAGCCTTGAAGGATACTACCAGGAGACCGGAAGGGCCGGGAGAGATGGCGGTGAAGGCAAATGCATAACATTTTACAGTTACAAGGACATCCAGAAGCTTGAAAAATTCATGCAGGGCAAGCCCCTTGCCGAACAGGAAATAGGGAAACAATTATTGCTCGAAACTGTGGCATATGCCGAGTCTTCCCTTTGCCGGCCAAAACAACTATTAAACTACTTTGGTGAAGTCATGGAAGGGCAATGCAACAACTGTGATAATTGTCTGCATCCGAAAGAAAAATTGGAAGCCAAAGATTATATGGTTCAGGCCCTGGAAGCCATTCTCGTTGTAAAAGAGAAGTTTAAAGCAGACCATATTGCAAATATTCTGGCAGGTAATATTAATTCCGCAATAAAATCATATAAACATCATAAATTAATTATATTTGGAACCGGTGACACTAAGGACAACAGGTTCTGGAATGCTGTGTTGAGACAAGCATTAATAGCACAATTTATCACAAAGGATATTGAAAATTATGGTCTCCTTAAACTTACTGAAGAAGGTAAAAAATACATTGAGAATCCAACTTCATTTATGATGACTATGGATCATGAATATGATGTTACGGATGAAATGGGAGCAATTGCACCCGATGGGGGGGGTACGGGTGTGGTTGATGAAGAACTATTTAATATACTGAAAGATCTTCGGAAGAAAATCTCCAAAGCTCACAATCTTCCTCCCTTCGTAATCTTCCAGGATCCGTCGCTGGAAGACATGGCCATACAGTATCCTATCACAATCGATGAACTGCAGAATATTCAGGGGGTAGGTGCCGGAAAAGCAAAAAGATATGGGAAAGAGTTTGTAGCTGTAATCAAAACCTATGTGGAGGAAAAGGAGATTATCCGTCCACAGGATATGGTTATCAAATCGGTTGTAAACAAGTCCGGGATCAAGGTCTATATTATTCAAAGCATTGACAGAAAACTATCCCTTGAAGATATAGCCAATGCTAAAAACCTTGAAATGATCGACCTGTTGAAAGAGATTGAAGCCATTGTGAACAGCGGAACGAAATTGAACATCGATTATTATATAAATGAGGTAATGGATGAGGACCACCAGGAAGAGGTCTATGAATATTTCCGTGAGGCTGAGACTGAGTCTATCGAACTTGCATTGAGCGAACTGGGAGAAGAAGAGTATTCAGAAGAAGACATCCGGCTGATGAGGATCCAGTTTGTTTCTGAGATGGGACATTAATACCCCTATTTCATTCGTTGCACCCGTTCTGGAATGTAAAATTTAATCATCCCCTTTTGTGAAGCAAATGATTAATTTTGTTCATGTTCGGTTCAAATAAATATTTCATCTTCTAATTCCTGTTACTCTTTGAATACAGTTTTACGTACAACCGACCTGACCAAGTCATATGGCTCAATAGTTGCAGTTAAAGGGATTTCCCTCCTGATCCAGGAAGGCAATGTCTTTGGGATCTTGGGGCCAAATGGAAGTGGAAAAACCACTACCCTGGCCATCATTACAGGTGTTGTGAATGCTGAAAGCGGGTCGTTCAACTGGTTTGGCGGGGAACCCTTCCCGGCTCAGAGGAAAAAAATCGGTTCACTCATCGAAGTGCCTAATTTCTATCCATACCTCAGCCTCGAAAGAAACCTCCGGGTCATCGCCGCCATAAAAGGCATTCCTGAGTCTGACCTACCCAGGGTACTTACCATTACCGGTCTGATAGATCGCAGCAAATCAAATTATGATACCCTTTCTCTCGGGATGAAACAACGGTTAGCGCTGGCGGCTGTCCTGCTGGGTGATCCTGAAGTACTTATCTTGGACGAACCGGCTAATGGGCTTGATCCTGAAGGAATTGCAGAAGTCAGGGAGATTATCCTTAATGAAGCCACCAAACAAAAAACCATAATCCTTGCCAGTCATATACTAGATGAAGTAGAAAAGGTCTGTACCCATGTTGCAATTCTGAAGAAAGGGGAGTTGATCTCTTCTGGTAAGGTGAATGAACTGCTGGCTGCCGATGATCCGGTTATCATTTCATGTGAAAATATTACCGGGCTGGAGGAAGAATTGATCAGATCGGGAATGACCAGCAGTGTGAAAAAAGATAACCACGACCTGATCCTGGTCTTGAAAAAAGAGTATTCAGCTTCCGATGTCAACAAATTTGCTTTTGATAAGGGCCATATTCTTACAAAACTTGAAACCAGAAAGAAAAGTCTCGAATCGCAGTTCCTCGAACTGGTAAAATAACTTGCCATGCTTGCCATACTCAGGATAGAATTATTAAAACTTACCAGCTACAATGCTTTTAAGGTCTTGCTCATCCTGCACCTGGTACTCTTTTCACTGGTTGTTATTACCACCTCACAACTGGATATAACCGTACCCGGATTCAGCACAGATTATCTTTACCAGTTTCCTAATGTATGGGAGTTTTTTCCATGGGTAGCCAGCTGGTTTAATATCCTGCTTGGCATCCTTGTTATTGTAATCACCGGGAATGAATATACTTTCAGGACATTCCGCCAGCATGTAATAGATGGACTAAGCCGATTTCAGTTGCTGGCAGGAAAAGGAATGGTTATTATCATGCTCGCCATTTATGCCACACTTATGGTGTTGTTGTTATCGCTTATATTTGGTTTTATTTTCACCAGGAATTACGATGAAATAACCTTTGCAGCCAAATCATACACCCTGCTTGTTTATTTCCTCCAGGCAGTGGCCTATATGGTTTTCGGATTTTTTATCGCTGTGCTGTTCAGGAACACTGGACTGGCTATTACTCTTTTCCTTCTCTACCGGATTGTTATTGAGCCTGTTTTCAGGCTATTTTTTCCAAAAATTGCCAGGATGTATTTCCCGATGAAGTCTATTTCCGGCCTGACCCCTACACCGGAATTTGTCTCAATTACACGAGGGAATGTTCAGATTAATGGGAATGAGTCAGATTCCCTGAGCCTTCGTGAAGCCGGCATTCTCCCTGAAGAATTACCACTTCTTACCAATGTTTTACTCGCTGCAGGGTATGCAGTACTGTTTGTCTGGCTGGCATATATCTTATTGAAAAAGAGAAACCTCTAGTATTATCACCTACTGTCTACTGTCTACTAATTCTTCACATCGAGTGCATCGCGCAAACCGTTCCCCAGCATTGTAAATGCAAGTACCATGATCATAATGGCAAGTCCGGGAAGAAAAGCCAGGTAGGCTTTATCGACTATCATATACCCGTAATGGTCGCGAACCATAGATCCCCACGAAGGGATAGGAGGCTGTACCCCAATGCCCAGAAAACTCAAACCGGCTTCGATCAGAATAGCCGAGGCAAAATTGGCAGCTGAAATAATAATGACAGGATTGATCACGTTCGGGAGGACATGCCTGATAAGGATCCGTGCCGGATTTACTCCCAGGGTACGCGCTGCATCAATATACTCAAGCTCCCTTATGCCGAGAACCTGGCCACGCACCACCCTGGCCACTTCAACCCACATGGTTAATCCCACTGCTACAAAAACCTGCCAGAAACCTCGTCCCAAAACAAGAGCAATTGAAATAACCATAAGTAAAGTTGGAATAGACCAGACCACATTGATAAGCCACATGATAACCTGGTCGATCCTTCCCCGGAAATAACCTGCGATCATTCCCAATGTGAGACCAATGATCAATGAGATGCCAACAGCGATAAATCCAACGGACATGGAAACCCTTGTTCCGAGTATCAAACGGCTCAGGAGATCACGTCCAAAACTATCGGTGCCAAGAAGGAACCTTTTTTGGATAATATGATCCCCGGTTACCCTGGATTGCAACTGGTCAATGGGAACAATCTTATCTTCTTCACCAATATCTTTGAATATCAAATTATCATGGTCTGCAACGATCAATGGATTAGCCAGGGAAACCGGATAACAAACATCGGCCAGAGAATAGCGGCTGACAACCGGCAGTTCATCGCCGTCGAAGCTTAGAGTGACAACCTCGGAGCCTTCAAAATAGAGGCTGTCGAATGGTTTAAGGTCAAAGTGGCTCTTCTTTCCTGACAGTATCAGGTTAAAAATCGACTTCTTGCCCACATCTTCATTCCTGGTCACCCTGAGCATAGCCGTTTTATATCCTGGCTTCCTCGCAGCCAGTTCGATAAATTGCTGATTGCATTGCGGAGTTTTATCTGGGGTGATCAGGTAACCAAGACAGGCAATGATAATGCCAACAAGTATGATGATGGCACCACCAAGGGCCCAGCTGTTTCTTGCCAGCTTTTGCCATGCTGAAAATGAATGATTGGCTTCAACAAATGAGGATGCCATTGCTGATCAGATTTTATTCATCCTTCCCTTCCAGTGTATGGGTAATAAATTTCCCGCGATGGCGATGAAATTAACATAAATAAAATAAACCAATTGTAATGGAATATAATAAATGAGCAAACTACGTGCCCTGTAAAATCCGGTTATATAAAATAAAAAAATAAAATCCAGCACTATCTTGATTGAATACAGAATAATGAATGGTTCCCGGAGTTGTTTCGTGAAAATCATCCCGCATAAAAGAAAAAGCAAAAGAAAATTCATCAGAAACACAGTAACAGCAGAGAGAATGATATGAAGATCTTTATAGTACCGGCTCTTGGAAGTCCAGCGTAGCCGTTGACGAAGGAACGAACCAAGTCCCGGGGAAGGAGCTGTTTCAATAATGGAACAAGGCGATTTTAAAAAAGATACCTTTCCCGGGTAATATTTTTTAATCCATAACAGGAAAAAAATATCGTCCCCTGAAACTGTTACCTGTTTTTCCGCATTTAAAAAATTGAGATAATCTTTCCTGTAACATATCATGTTGGTACCGTTGCACAGGATCGGATTATTGTGCCCGCATGCAGCAGCGCCTGTTCCAACCAGGCTGAATAATTCAAGCTGTTGCATCTTCTCCCAGGGATTTTGCGCAATGTAGCGTACAGGTCCAAAAACCAATTTTGAGAATGAATGGATCAAATGATCTGTCATGTCCTTAATCCACCGGTCGTATAATACACTATCTGCATCAAGCAATAAAACGATATCTGTCTTACATTCCAGCAATCCTCTATAAATGGCGCTCTTCTTCCCATTTTCTGACCCGTGAAGTTCAATGATCCTGATATCCTGACCCCCTTTACCCGATAAGATCTCCCGGGAGGTATTGTCTTCGGAATGATCATCAATAAAAATTACTTCAACCTGGTTAGGGGGATAATCCTGACTTGCAATGCCAGACAGTAAAGGCCTGATATTTTCTTCTTCATTTCTAACAGGTATGATAAGAGTAACAGGGATACCCGGCCAGTCCTTCCTTTGTTTGAATTCCGGTAATCTGAACCATCCGGACAGGTAAAATAGGATGAGGATTGAATACAGTCCTGCAATTGAAATAACTATAATCCAGATAATATTCAAAATCGATGCTTATTTGACCCTGGAAAGTAATTCGTTTACGGTTGTGGTAAGCTTCCTTATGTCAATAGGCTTAGTAACAAATCCGTTACAACCTGCCTCCTCAGATTTTAATTTTTCCTCCTCAACGGCGTTGGCAGTAACAATAAGGACAGGCAGGTCAGGCCTGGTTTTCTTAATTATCCGCATGGCTTCGTATCCATTCATCCCTGGAAGCTGAAGATCCATCAATACAATATGCACATCATCATTATTAAGACATATATCGACGGCTTTCTGCCCACTGTCCGCCTGGATAACATTAGCATTCATCATCTTCGCCCATCCTTCAAGAAGCTTAAAATTAAAAAAGTCATCCTCTACGATCAGGATACTGTACGCTGACCAATCAGGTTTGGCTGACTGGCCTTCAGCAGTTGTTTCGTTTTTGTTCATAATTTTGATCTCTGCAAAACCAGATACCGGATAACCGGTTTAGCTATCTGTTATTAATCATCCAATGATCATACCAATTATTGTAGCTGAGAGCAAAGAAGCAAGTGTGCCGGCCAGCAATGCCCTTAGTCCAAGCCGGGATAGAAGTATCCTCTGGCTGGGTGCCAATGCTCCTATCCCTCCGATTTGTATCCCGATGGATGCAAAATTTGCAAAACCACAAAGTATGTATGTTGACATGATAATGGATTTTGTCTCTGCAAATGATCCAGCTGTTTTCATATCGGCCAGGCTGATATAGCTGATGAATTCCGTTAATATTATTTTCTCACCCAACAATTGCCCTACCAGGGTTATGTCTTCTTTACAAATACCTATTAACCACATCAGGGGCGACAGAGAATACCCGAGGATAAACTGTAGTGACAATTCCTCGTAACGTCCTGAAGTGATCTCACCAATGACAGGGTTCAGGTGGGTCCAGTTACCAATCTTCACGAAAACAAAATTAATCATGGCAATCAGGGCAATGAACACCAGTAACATGGCAGCCACATTAACAGCCAGTCTAAGCCCTTCAGAGGTTCCAATGGTGATCGCGTCCAATAAATTTTTACCGATCTTTTCTTTCGGCACTTCAATATCAGTATCCACTTTTTCTGTCTGGGGAATCAGTATTTTTGAAATAACAATTACACCGGGAGCAGCCATTACAGAGGCGGCAAGTAAATGCTTGGCAAAAATAAGTTTCTGGATCGGGTCTGTTCCTCCCAGCACATTGATATATACTGCCAGAACTCCGCCTGCAAGTGTGGCCATACCTCCTGACATCACGAGTAACATCTGTGACTTATTCATTCTATCGAGATAAGCCTTTATCATCAGGGGTGATTCGGTTTGTCCAAGGAAAATATTCCCGGCTACAGAAAGGCCTTCGGCTCCGGTAATCTTTAATGCTTTGCTTAACAGCCAGGCCAATCCAAAAACAACTACCTGGATAACCCTTAAGTAGTAGAGGATGGAAGTAATGGCAGAGAAAAAGATTATTGTTGGAAGAATGGTGATAGCAAAATTAAGCAAGGGAGGTTCTATTTTGCCAGTCTCGCTTGATTTAAACAGGTATTTTGTTCCCTCGTTAGTAAAATCTATGATTTTGACGAAAATTTTTCCTACAAATTCAAAAACTGATTGAAAACCAGGGATCCACAAAATACATATGGCAAGTACAAGCTGAATAGCTAATCCAACATAAACGATCTGCCAGGATATGGCTTTCCTGTTGGCACTGAACAGAAATGCCAATGCCACAAGTATAATCATTCCCAAAATCCCTCTCAGGATCCTCACTATGCTGAAGTGGAAGGTCTGTGTGCGGGGAATGACCTGGGCATTTTCTCCAATTAATGCCGCCCCCGTATTTTTAACCGTAATTGTAGTATCAGGCAGGCCGGATTTTGCTGAATCTGTAATCGTTGTATTCGCATCATTCCGGAGGGAATCGGGATATACAGAGGCTGAAATCAGATGAAAATTTCCGAAGATAAGAAATAGAGTTATTAAAATAGAAAGCCTGTTCATTCGTCAAGTTTCATTAGCTGGCTTGTCTCCGGTTTATTTCATCCCGGATCGATGAAGCGCGTTCATAATCTTCCTCACTGATTGCTTCCTGCAATAACTCATGCAGTTCTTTATCGGAATAACTTTTAAATTCCTCTGTATCCCTGGGTGGTTTTGTGGCAGTCTTTATGGCATCATCTGCCCCGGAATCCCTGCTGGCAGGTTCATCTTTCGATTCTTTGCTGAATTCCAGCACAATTCCGGCTCTTTCCATTATCTCTTCGGAAGTATATATAGGACATTTAAATCGTAAAGCAAGGGCGATGGCATCAGAGGTTCGTGCATCGATGGTGATCCGGTTGCTGCCGTTATCACATAACATCTTTGAATAAAATACTCCTTCTTCGAGCTTGTATATGTTTACTTCAAGAAGATCTATTTTAAATGAGACGGCAAAGTTTAAAAAAAGGTCGTGAGTAAGGGGCCTGGGAGGTTTTAGCCCTTCAAGCTGGATAGCTATGGCCTGGGCTTCAAATCCCCCGACAATGATTGGGATCCTTCTGTCTCCATCTTCTTCGGTAAGAACCAGAGCATAGGCTCCGGACTGAGTTTGGCTATAAGAAATCCCCAGGACATTCAGCTTTATCTTGCTCATCTCAACTTATTTAAAGTTGTTTTTATTCCATATATCACTCACACAAATATAATGAATTCATTCATTTTCCTGTGGAATATAATGATTGAAGCTCCTCGCCCCGCAGTGCCCCCGATGGCTCGCGGGGTTCCCGGGGTTCCCCGGGAGTAATCCTGGATCCTG
>CAYZEZ010000115.1:0-14069 GCA_964477295.1 uncultured Bacteroides sp.
ATTCACCTATTGTCCGGATTGATCTTCTGGCCCCGCCAAGCTTGATTTCTCCTCCGGATATGGAAATGTTCTCGGCGATTACTGCAAATTCAATGTCGTCAAAGGTTAATTCATAGGCTTCCAGCTTATGCAGGTCGACTTCAATTATTACTTCTTTTTCATTCAATCCCTTTAATTCAACTTTTGATATCTCCGGTATAGCTTCAATCTCATCCTCAAGGTATTCTGCATAACCACGTAATTCTTCCAGGCTGTAATCACCCGACAGGTTAATATTAATGATTGGGAATTCAGACAGATCAATATCCATAACCAGCGGATCAAACAGGAGATCATTGGGAAGCTCGCTCTTTGCCTTGTCAACAGCATCTTTTACATCTGACAGGGCATCTTCGATGATCACATCGGTATTGAATTCAACAAAAATCAGGGATGCATCCTGTGCGGATGTTGATTTCAGATCCTTGATCGAGCTGATCGTTTCAATCTCTTTTTCCAACGGCCTGGTGATCAGGTTTTCGATATCGACCGGTGAATTTCCGGGATACATTGTTTGAACCAATATTGTTGGAATAACAATGTCAGGAAATAACTCTTTTGGTAAAGTCCTGTAGGAAATCCCCCCAAATAAAAGTATAATGAACGACAACAGAAAAACCGTGTTTCTGTTTTTTAAAGCTATCGTGGTCAGCCTGAATTCTCTTATTATTGTATCTTTTAATTCTTTTCCGCTCATGTGTGAAATATTAAGCTTATCAGTTTACAATGGTTACCTGTACTCCTTCAGAAATCTGGTCGTATCCTTCAATAATGACCTTGTCTTTTTCAGAAAGTCCTTCCAGGATCATTGATTTGTCCTCATAGGATAACCCTGTCTTTACATACACTTTCCTGGCAGTATAGTTTTCGCTGTGGCTCTGAGCAATGAATATATAATTTCCCTTAATATCCTGCTTTATAACCAGCGACGGAAGAACATATGCATCGGTTGATGAATAATCATTTACCCGGATAGTTGAGAACATATTAGGTTTAAGGATCTCATCAGGATTTGTCACTTTAATTTCGATTGTAAAGGTTCTGCTTTGCTTGTCAACCACATTTCCTGTCCTGAATACAACTGCATTCATTTCCAAATCATCCAGGTCAGGAAAAGAAACAACTACTTTGTCCCCTGCTGAGATATCTCCCAGATATCTCTCCGACAAATCAGCATAAACATTTAATTCTTTCAGGTTCACCAATCGTAATAATTGCATTCCGGGCGCTGCCATCTCTCCCTCTTTTAATAATATTTTTTCGACAATACCTTCAAACGGAGCCCTGACCATAGCCATTTCAAGCTGGGCCACCAGTGTTTCCAGCCTTGCTTCAGCCTGCTCTTTGGCATTTTTTGCTTCCAGGTACTGAAGTTCTGAACCAATTTGCTTCTCCCACAGATCCGACTGTTTTTCATATAGCTTGCCGGCCAGTTCCAATCCGGTTTTTACCTCATTAATCATTTTTTCGGTGACGTCAGTATTCAGTGAGACCAATAATTTGCCCTTTTCAACCCGTTGTCCTTCTTCCACATATATTTTATTTATCTGACCATTGATCTCCGGGCTTATAAAAGCATCGTTTACTGCTTCAACTTTCCCGGTAATATCAATATAATGCTGAAAGGATTCCGGTTGAATGGTTTTAATTGATACGGGAATAATAAATTGATTATTCAGAGCAGTTGAATCAGCCACCAATTGTCCTTCAAGTTGAGCAATCTGTTCATTCAATTTCCCTACCTTGTCCTTTTTCTTTGTAATCTGTTGCTTTATCATTTCCTGGCTGTTACATGAGATGAGTAAAACCAAAATCAATAGTATACCTAGTTTTTTCATTTTTAATAGTTTGTATTTAATATTTTGTATTTATAAGTTTCCAAAGGCTTTATCGAGGCTGACCTTTGCATTTAACAATTCTATGATGGCCGCAATGTAAGCTGTATGAACATTCACAACCTGGTCACTTGCCTGGGTCAGATCAAGGCTGCCTGTCATTCCATCCTGATATTTGATTGATGTTTTATCAAGCACATTTCTTGCAAGATCAATGTTTTCTTTTTCATTCAGGTATTTCTGATATGCCTTGCTAAAATCCATTCTCGCCTGTCGTACCATTAATTCAAGGTTGTTTGCTAAATATTCCTTATTGTTCCTCGTTTTTTCAAGTTCCACCTTGGCCTGGCCAATTTTCATTCGCTTATTTCCACTGCTGAAAATAGGAACACTTAAATTGATGCCCACCAGGGTGGATGGATACCAGTCCTTATCAAAATTAAAAAAATCAAAGTCCTGTCTCATAGCCATTTGCATATGATTAAAGTTAGCTGATACAGTAGGTAAATATTCAAACTGCATCATTCTAACGTTCAATATGGCCAATTGTTCCCGGGTACTAAATATTTTATAATCTGTATGTTTGGTTACATCGAATTCCTGAGATAAAACCTCTGTGGTAAGGCCTGCTATGATATCATCCAGGCTTTCTGTCAACACGATATTTCTGTCCAAATCATAACCCATTGTATTGATCAGCATCTTATATGATAATTCCACCATCTGAACAGCGGAATTATATTCATTCTCCAGGATCGAAACTGTTATTCTAAGCTGGTCGGCATCTGTCTCCTCCAAAAAACCGGTTTCATACAAAGCCTTTGTCTCCTCAAGCCTTGAGTTCATGTTGACCAGGTTTGCCTCTATGGCATCTCTGGTTGATTCTGCCAATAAAACTGAATAATATGACATTGATATAGCTGCCTTAATATCCTCTTCTGATTTCTCAAAAGATTTTTCCATCAATTTCTTATACTTCGATGCAGCCTGAAGGCCAATGATATATGGACCGTTAAATATCAACTGGGTAGCCGAAAAATTAACATTAGCATTGTGCTGTGTGCCAAACTGGACGGGCTGAAAAGTACCTGGTTCGCCGCCAAAAAATTCTGCCGGTATAAGCGTGGTCATCAATTTCAGGTTGTTTGTATAACCTGCCGATGCTGTAACCTGTGGTAATCCCAGGGCAGTGTTTTCCCATATCCTTTGATTAGCTTCTTTAATATCTAATTCTGCATTGATCACATTCACATTATTTTCCAATGCATATTGCTGAGCTTCCATCAGGCTGAACTCACTTTTGTTTTCCTCAAGCTGGGACCAGGAACAATGCGACACCATCAATAAAGCAGTAATAACGATAATTTTATTTTTCATGATATCCTTTATTTTCTGTAATCATTGTCTTCAGCTTTTTTAGCTGGTTTTGTAATATTTTTATTCCTTTTTCATTTGCAATTCCCCTGATATGATAAATAAATATTTCCAAAAAAAATTTTGAGGAATGTGTCTCTGCAGATGAGAATAATTCGCTCTCATGAAGATTTTCAAAGCGCAGAAGTTGTAGCCTGGCAATTATTTCTTCATCTAAATCATCCCTGTAAATACCTTCCTTTTTACCCCTTTTCAGGTTTGCCAGTACTGCATCATACATTTTTCTTCTTCTCTGCTCTATCCAATCCTTGAATATCTCCGGATAGTACTTTTTCATGTCGTACATGTATGAAGGGCTGGCTTCCTGAATAAATTTATGCAAACAAAAATTTACCTCAAGAAGTTCTTCAATGGCATTCTCAGTATTTATCACGTGCCGGAATATCTTCTCGTCCTTCTTGTTATCAATAAACCTTGAAACCTGTTTTACCAGGTCCTCTTTTTCATTAACATATTTATATATGGTCTTCTTGGAGATTCCCAGCTCATGCGCTATATCATCCATCGTAACACTCCTGATACCATATTTATGATACAAACCGGCCACCTTGTTTAATATTATCTCAAATTCTTCGTTTATTTCCATAAGTACATTATTTGATTAGGGGAACTAAAAGTACTAAAATAGTTTCCATATCAAAATAAGTTTCCATGTTTTCCGAGACTCAAAGTAGTTTTTCTTAATTTACAGGGTGTTAAGTTCATATTAAATATCCCTGCATTCTAATATAATTAGGTAAACTAACATTTTACTCCGGTAAAATGTTCAAATAGACCGGTGGATTTGAGCCAGTTAAATTTGATAATTGGGTACATTTGTAATTAACATTTTATATATATCATGAAAAATATTTCTACCTACTCCATCTTATTTCTTTTCCTGCTTGCATTACCAGCAGGATTATTCAGCCAGAAAACGACACTTAAGCAATTCAATAAACTAGATGTTTCCAATGGCATTGATGTTCAGTTGATAATTGCGAAAGAAAATGCCATTGAAATAGAAATTATTAACCTTGACCCTGAAGGGGTCACTTATGAGATATCAGACATGACCTTAAAAGTTCGTGCAAATACTGGCAGGAATAAAGAAGCCAAGGTTCTGGTTAAATTATATTATACATCTCTGAATTCGATCACTACCTCGGCCAGGGCTTCCGTTTGGTCGGAGGAAGAAATATACGTTGAAACAATCCATTTAAATATCGGCAACGGGGGTGAAACGAGGTTGAAAATAAATTCAGATTCACTCGTGGCATCCGTAGCTGAAGGAGCTATTCTGTTTCTCAAAGGACAGACCGGTTACTTAAATGTAAAAGCTGGAACCGGTGCTACTTTCTCCGGATATGATTTCCAGAGTGAGCAAGCCATTGTGCTTGCCAGTTCAGGAGGAAAAGCCAAAATCGCAGTCAGTAAATCTCTCGATGCAACAGCGAATTCAAGGGGATTTATTGGCTATATAGGCGATCCCGAAAAGCTCAAACAAAGCACAAGCCTGTGGGGTGAAATTGTAAAAACCTACCATGAATGATCCGGCTGGATTCTTTCTGGAGATGATTATCCTGTATAATATTCAGCCAGCAACAGGTCTTCCCTTGTTGTGATTTTAATATTTTCAATATTCCCTTCTACCAGATGGATGGCATAGCCGGCATGTTCAACTACATTGGCATCATCGGTAAACCTTGCCCTATAATCAGTACGATAAGCATCCTTGAGTATTTTTGAATGAAATACCTGCGGTGTCTGAACAATCCGCAGTTTCTCCCTGGCTACGGGTTTGCTGCCATCTGGATGTAATCGCCTTACTGATTCAGGAATTTCAATACATGGGATAGCCGTGCCTTTCTCTTCGGCAACAGCAAAACTTCGCCGGATAGTTTCTGTTTTAACACAGGGGCGAACAGCATCATGGACTGCAACAAGGCCATCCTCACCGACATGGTCCAATGCATTCTTTACGGAATGGAAGCGTTCCGGTCCTCCGGTTACCAGAATGTGATTAAAATTGACCTGGTACTCGTCCAATAATCGCTTCCAGTAGTCCTGATAGTCCTGGTGGATCACCACTATGGTTTCTATCACGGGATCAAATCTCTTGAACAAAAAAATCGTATGCAGTATTATTGGTTTTCCTGATATAATTATGAACTGCTTTGGCAACTCAGATTCAAGCCGCGTTCCCTTTCCACCTGCCACGATGATAACATATTTTTTCATATCTTTTCCCGCAATAAATTAGTTATCAAAGTTACTAATAATGATAAGCAAAAGAACTTTTAATTTCCTGGTTCAGTTAAAAGACAACAATAACCGGGATTGGTTCCAGGCCAACAGAGAGTGGTACGAAGAATCAAAAAAAGATTTCGAGGGATTTATATCCAGTCTTATAAGTGAAATTAACCGGTTTAGTCCGGAGATTGGGCCTTTAGATCCTAAATCTGTAATATTCCGTATTTACCGGGATGTGAGATTCTCAAAAGACAAGTCCCCCTATAAAACCAACATGGGTGCACATATCGTGGCGGGCGGGAAAAAATCGGGTAATGCAGGATACTATTTTCACCTGGAGCCGGGGGGATCTTTCCTGGCCGGAGGGGCACACATGCCAACTCCAGATAAACTCAAAACCTTAAGAAAAGAAATATATGAGAATATTGATGAATTCCTTGGTATCATAAAGGATAAAACCTTTAATCAGTATTTTGGTGAGATCATGGATGAAAAACTGGTGAACCCACCCAGGGATTTCCCCGCAGATTTTCCTCACATCGAACTTTTAAAGCATAAAGGATATACCGTGTGGAAATCCCTTTCAGACGAAATTATAACTGGCCAGGATCTGTTAAAGGAACTTGGAAGAGGATTCAGGATCATGAAGCCTTTTATTCGCTTCATTAATTATAGTTACGGAGAGGAATAAATCAATTAAGTAACCCAAGTTGCCAGGTACTGGGTACTGGCTACTGGGTAAAGTATTAATAGTCAATAACGTAAATTAAAGCAGTAATTAAATTCGTATAATTTACTAACCCATATATGACTGTTATTCAGACACCTGGCAATTAGTAACTCGTAACTAGCAACTTAAATTAATTAGCCCCGACAAAATTTTAGCTGAAGCGAGGCAAAGGGGGATCCCACTTTCAGGATGGACACTCTCTCCTGCAAAATAAATACACGCGTAACCAGGTCGTACAGCTGTTTGCTTTTCAACAGGAACCGGCCTCAAATATATCAACCGGAAGTTCTGAATCCTGTAGCAATATGGACCTCTTTAGCAGACATTGAAAGAACAGGTACTTTCGACCTGCTCACTATTTGATGAGTAATGCTGCCCAGGAAGCTCAGGCTTTTAAGCTGTTCCTTCATAATGGATATCATGCTGGCATCTACCGAATCGGCATATACGGTAATGAGGTCAACAATATTATCACCCATTAGTGATTTAACCTTGCATTTTATTTTCTTGGCTTTCACATAATTTTCAACCTGGGAAGCATAAGCGCCCAGCCGGTCAATGATTCTTTTGCTCTTGGAGGAGGAAACTGTGATGACATGAATTTCAGCATCAAATATCTTAGCTATTTCGGTAGTGTAAGGAACTTTTTGTCTCGAATCAACAGTAAGATCTATGGGCATCACAATTTTATTAATTACAGTAGGTGCTTCCAGCATCCTCACGGTCATGACCGGCTGGTGAGTGGCTGAAATGATCTTATAGGCATTGCTGCCAATGAAAAATTCTTCAAAACCTGAAGCACCATGCGTTGAAGCAACCACCATCCCATCAACATATGATTCAACCTGGCCTACAATTTCGCGATATATTTTGCCTGATTTAATGATGTATTTAAGATTTGAGTCGTTTTTCAGTTTTGGAGAATATTTTGCCACAATTTTATTAAATTCCTTTTCGGCATAGGCTTTTTCTTCCTTAAAATAACCGGGGCTGTTGTAATCCGTACTTTTCTTCTGTACATAAACCATTTGCACTGTGGTCTTCTGTCTCTTTGTAAAAAGCATAGCAAGATCAAGACCGGCTAATGATGCTTTTGAGAAATCGATGGGAACAATCAGGTTTTTCATTCGTTTAAAATTTTGTAATTAATTTACAAAAAGATGCGATTAATAAAAATCACGTTCGTATCATGCGGTATTTGCCTTCACTTTATATGGAACTAATTTAAAGAATTATTTTCATTTTCATGTGATAATAAAATATTTTCAATGGCCACTTGTAACTTGCGATGAAAATCATAATTTTCATTCCTGATCCATGTAGTATTTGTATTTGTTTGATTTATAGTGATAAATATGTCCTTTGTTATCTATATGCTTTGTATTATTTTTGCAAATCTGTAATACTCTAAGCAATTAACTATATGTCTTCGGATATTGTCATCGGAATTGATATTGGAGGAACCTATACTAAATATGGTTTTGTAGACCGATCGGGTAAGAGTTACATGGAAGGTTTCGTTGATACAGCAGGCCATCCCGATATAGACTCCTACCTTGAAAATCTATTTTCAACCATTAATGATGCCCTGAAAAAAGCTGACCTGGAATTCAATATCCGCGGAATTGGTATCGGAGCTCCGAATGGCAATTATTATAACGGGACTATTGAATATGCTCCTAACCTGAATTGGAAAGGAGTCATTCATCTTGCCGACCGGATTAAGAAATTCCACGATGTGCCTGTTGTCTTAACAAACGATGCCAATGCTGCTGCCCTGGGGGAAATGATGTATGGCGGCGCCAGAAGTATGAAAGACTTTATAGTGATCACCCTCGGGACAGGGCTTGGAAGCGGAATAGTGATCAATGGAAAAGTAGTTTACGGGCACGATGGATTCGCAGGAGAGATGGGGCATATTGTTGCAATAGATAATGGACGTCAATGTGGATGTGGTAAGAGGGGCTGCCTTGAAACATATGCATCCGCCACTGGTTTGAAAAGAACAGTATTCGAATTGCTGTCAGATCGTTACGAGCCATCCGGGCTTCGGGATATCCCTTTTAATACGATGACTTCAAAGAATATTGCAGAGGCAGCAGGCAAGGGCGACAGAATTGCGATGAAAGCTTTTGAGATCACAGGCAAAATCCTGGGCAGAAACCTGGCCAATGCCGTTGCATTTTCAAGTCCTGAAGCCATCTTTTTATTTGGTGGTCTCGCCCAGGCAGGGGATCTTATCCTTATACCCACCAAAGAGCACATGGAAAAGAACCTCCTGAAAATATTTCAGAATAAGGTTAAACTCCTGCTGTCAGACCTCCAGGATAAAAATGCTGCAGTGCTTGGAGCAGCCGGATTAATATGGAATGAATTATTGAACTAGTCAGTCCCCGAGCCGCCAATTTATCTCCAGGTCCCAATTTGATCTTACATTGATTTCTCCAGTGCGAAAATCTACCTTTTCCGGTTGAAGGCCTTTAAGATAACTTCCTGTATCCCAAATCCCATTCTTATTGATGTCATAGATGACCTTAAACATGTAACTGGCAGGGGGCAGGAATGGAAATTCAATTATGCCATCACCTGAAATCGATTTTTCCGTAAGCACCTTTTGATCTTTCGACATCAACTGAACTACCAAATTATCATGAACATTTAACATGGATAATAATATTTTTCCATAATATTCCAGTGACCTGGTTTTGAAAGAAATATTGATGGTATCGTTAGTAATTTCATAAATATCGGTAAACGCTCCCGGCTCAATGAATAGCCGGTAATCCATTCTTTCCTCCCAGTCAACAGATAGATAATACTTCCTTAGATAGTTCGTATCCCTGCTAAAACTGAACGAACCTTTAACCTCCAGGGTATCTTCCATATAAAAGAGAGTGATCTTTGACGGATCTGTTAATGCTACCGGGTGACCGGGACCAATCTTTATTAATGAATTCATTTCGGCCATCGCTCCATTACTTAAATTAATGCTTAATTCAAGGGATTCTTCTTTTTCTACCTGTTCTTCTTGTCTCTTTCTGCGACCCGGTGAGGGTTTCTTATATATCATTGTAACAGTGTCATCAATAGGGAAATAGTTAAGAACAGAATCTGTAATCTGGTAATTTAAATGAAACTTAAGCGTATCCTGTTTATAAACCAGCGAGTCTTTAATCCAGTATACCAGGGTGTCTCCAACTATATAATCTTCCCGGATAAACCAATCCTGGCCGGCCTCGAAATTTAAGGGTTCAGCATAAAATGAGCCCACCAATGGCCGGTTAAAATAGAATTCCAGTTTTCTAGGATCAGGTCTTTCATATTCTGACATATACTGTGGTTTATTGTCTTCCTGAAATAAAAACAAATCTACAAATATTGAATACTTTCCGGCCCGGCTGGCCAGCAGCGTGTCGATCCTGGTAGAAGTTGAATCCAATAGGTTTATTCGTGCGGAATCAACCCTTATCGTGTCGGAATTCAGTAAGGAAGAATCAAGCATCCCACCGATAAAGTCGGGTAATAACATCACCGTTGTATCGAGAAATGCAATGGATTCATCCGATAAATCATAAAGAAAATTGAAATTCCCGTCTTTCAACCCAAATACTTTATAAATACCTGGCCTGATATTATTTATACTGAATATCCCTGCCTTTGATGTCTTTCCAACATAAACCGGAATTTTAAGATATGGGATCGAATCATAAATAGTATCATATAGCATTATTGTTACAGGATCTTCAATGGTCTTCAGATCGAAAGCATTAATAAGCGTTCCCGAAAGACCGAGTGAATCAATATAGTCTGTCGTAGAAAATACAAATTCATAGTTTTCCAGCACATTACCTTCGTTATTATCGGCAACTGATTGGCCGAAATTTAGTGTATAGGTAGTACTATCTCTTAATTCTGATTCAAAATCAATTACAATCGATTTGTTTTTCAACCTTACCACAGGCTTTTCTTCAAGAGGCGGAGAGACTACAAGTTCCTGGTTTATGTTTTTCAATTGCAGAAACTCATTAAACTCAATTTCTATCCGATTATCTTTAAAGTTAAGGGAATAATTTTCCGGCTCTGATCCCAGCACAACAGGGGGGTCTTCATCCTTTGGACCTCCGGCCACGCTTCCAATTTTCGCACAACCCGAATAGAGGACAAGCGAAATCGCAAGGACAAATATGAAGGTAAAATATTTCAATAATAATTTAAATAACTTACAAACTTACAAATAATGATAATTATTATCTTTCCTTATATTTTCAGGTGAATTCTTCAAGCCGTTGAGGTAAGACTAAATTATTATTTATAAGTTTACACCCTAAATTTTTCTGCCATGATAATCGATGCTATTAATTGGAACGTCAATCCTGAAATATTCAGAATAGGAAATTTTGCCATTCGCTGGTACGGATTACTTTTTGCATCAGGATTTTTCTTCGGTTACCTTATATTCTTAAAATTCTTCAAGCGGGAAGGGCTGACCGTTGAAATGCTTGATAAGCTGACAATTTATATGGCCATCGGAACAGTGGTCGGTGCACGCCTAGGGCACTGCCTTTTTTACGAACCCGATTATTATCTTTCAAATCCTATCGAAATACTCAAGATCTGGAAAGGCGGGCTTGCCAGCCATGGTGCGGCCATCAGCAACCTTATTGTGCTATATCTTTTTTGCAGAAAATATAAAATGAGATTTATCTGGATCCTCGACAGAATTGTTGTTGTTGTTGCATTGGCCGGAGCGATGATCAGGCTGGGTAATTTGATGAATTCAGAAATCTATGGAATTGAAACAAACCTGCCCTGGGGATTTGTTTTCCTCAGGAACCATGAAATAGTACCAAAACATCCAACCCAGATCTATGAAGCCCTTACATACTTCTCTGTTTTTGGATTGTTGTTTGGTATTTATTTGAAAACAAAAGCCAAATTTCGTGATGGAACCCTGTTTGGATTGTTCCTGATCCTTGTATTCGGGTTCCGTTTCCTGATTGAATTCATCAAGGAAGACCAGGTAGCTTTTGAGGAAGGGATGAAATTAAATATGGGTCAATGGTTAAGTATCCCATTCGTTTTAATTGGAATAACCGTTATCTATCTATACTACAGAAGGGACAAGAAAAACCCGCCAAAAGATACAGGGCCGATGAAAGAGGCGTCATAATCAGATCCCTGATCTCAATTTTTGCCCCTGTGTATATCTAACCTGAAATAGTCCGGTTTCTCTGCACCGGAAGCCTGTCATTTTACCCGGCTTGGTGAATTGAAGAATATTGGCTTATTTTGCACTCTCTTTAATGACCTTGCTGCCAAAGATCATTTCATGGAAGGAAATGTCTTATTTGCATTTAGCCTTACCCTTTTTGCCGGACTATCCACTGGTATTGGTAGTATACTGGCCTTTTTTACCAAAACCACCAATACCAGATTTCTATCCTGGGCGCTTGGATTTTCAGGCGGTGTAATGATTTATGTAGCATTTACTGAAATACTAGGAAAATCTCAGGAACTTTTTGTTGGAAAATATGGAGAAGTTAGTGGTAACTGGTTTACAGCAATTTCATTCTTTGCCGGGATTATAATCATTGCTGTCATCGACCTTATTGTTCCATCATTTGAAAATCCACACGAAATCCATCATGTAGAAGAAATCCCTTTGAAAAATAATACCGGAAAAAAGAAAAACCTTTCCGGTATGATGAGAATGGGTATTTTTATGGTCATTGCCATCTCTATCCACAATTTTCCAGAGGGACTTGCAACTTTTGCTGCAGCACTTTCGGATGTAAAAATTGGGATTCCAATTGCCCTGGCCATTGCCATTCACAATATCCCGGAAGGAATTGCCGTTTCAGTCCCGATCTATTATGCCACAGGCAACAGAAAAAAAGCTTTTTTCCTATCCTTGCTGTCGGGATTAGCCGAACCATTGGGTGCATTGATAGGTTACTTCCTGTTATCTGCATTTTTTAGTGACGCATTAATGGGAGTTTTATTTGGTTCTGTTGCCGGGATCATGGTCTTTATCTCCATTGATGAGTTGCTGCCAACGGCCCGGGAGTATGGTCACCATCACCAGGCAATCTATGGCATGGTTGCAGGTATGATTGTGATGGCTGTCAGCCTGTTGCTTTTTATTCAATAATTAATTGACTATGATATTTGAAGAAAAGGAACACACCTCCTTTAATGCACATCATCATGCAAGGTCAGATATCAGTGAAAAGAATCTTCTGATAGCGGTCGTTCTCAATTTTACCATCACCGCTGCCGAAATTATCGGTGGTATACTTTCCAACAGCCTGGCGCTGCTTTCAGATGCCTTTCATAATCTTGGTGACGGGATCGCAGTACTTGTCGCATACATTGCCAACCGGATCAGTAAAAAAGATTCTAATGAAAGAAAAACATTTGGTTATCAGCGTATTGAAATATTGACAGCCCTACTTAATGCCGTATTTCTGGTCGCCATTTGTATTTTCCTGGTAGTTGAAGCGGTAAAAAGATTCCAGGATCCCGAACCGATCAAAGGATTGATCATGTTCATTGTGGCTGGTATCGGGTTGGCCGCCAACCTGATTGCTGTTGTTCTGCTCAGGCCTGATACAGGCAAAAACATGAACATCAGGGCAGCTTACCTGCACCTGCTGGGAGACACATTATCTTCAGTTGTGGTGATAATTGGCGGCGTTTTGATCTATTTCTTCGAAATTTTCTGGATCGATCCGCTGATAACTATCCTGATCAGCTTGTATATTTTCAGGGAGACAATTAATCTTCTAAGAGATTCTTTCAATATCCTGATGCAATCCTCTCCAAAAAATATCAATCTCGAGAAAATAAAGGCCGACCTGGAAAAAATGGAAGAAGTTCAGAACATCCATCATATCCATGCATGGAACCTGACTGAAAATGAAATACATTTTGAAGCCCATATCGACCTGTCAGAAGATTTGATGGTAAGCAATACAGATAAAATACGTGAAAAAATTGAATCCCTGCTATCCGTAAAATATCATATTCATCATGTAACCCTGCAAATGGAGTATGGTTGCTGCGAAGATACCGGCATGATTCAGCATAAGAATCAATGAAGTTTCTGGTTTACTGGTTACCAGATGTTAATCGGATAGCATAAGCTTTTCGCTTACTTCGATATATTTATTAGATAATCCAATTACTTTTTGAGGAAGTGAATCGGCCAGGTTGGTTATTTCGGTGTAATCATTTGCCAGGTTGAACAATTCCCAGGCTTCGTCATTGGCACGAACGATTTTCCATTCGCCCGTCCTAAACATCCTATCAATCTTCCAATGTTCAGGTCCATCCTATACATCATGGCGGCAAAGACAGCTATTTCTAAAGCCAGTTCTTCTTTCTCTTCTTCATCCAGCCCATTCCAGGGCCGGTAAAGCGGGATATTCGCCCTTCGTTCCTCATCACCTGGCGGGTGCCCTCGGTATTTATTGATAATGTCGGTTGGATCGGATAACCGGCAATCCTCATCGATAATCCCCAGTTCTTTCATCCTCCTGAACCTGTTTGCCCTTATTACATCCCATCCCGCCTGATAGGTATCCTTGAAAATCTCAATGTCTTCAGGACGGGCCTGCAAAGGATAATGGGCTACATTATAGGGCATGTAAAGAAAAAATGGCTTGTCTTTCTTTTTGGCCTGATCCAAAAAATCAATGGCATAATCAGTAAGCACATCCGTCTTATAAAAAGGTTTTTTATTCACCTTAAAATCCTCAATCTGCATCGGGGCCCCTCCCATATAAAAGGGATACTTG
>CAYZEZ010000116.1:0-10475 GCA_964477295.1 uncultured Bacteroides sp.
T
This sequence comes from uncultured Bacteroides sp., assembly GCA_964477295.1. GTDB lineage: Bacteria > Bacteroidota > Bacteroidia > Bacteroidales > SM23-62 > CAYZEZ01. The sequence goes on from CAYZEZ010000116.1 coordinate 2, forward strand.
GGTCAAACCCGACGCCTACATTGTAAAACCTTTTGAAAAGGCCGACCTCTATACCGCCATTGAAATTGCCTTCTCCAATTATTCTGAAAAGGCTGCCGGGAAGAAAGATGAATCAGAAGATGAAAAGACTAATTTCATCCTGAAAGATTCCATATTTATAAAGAAAGACTATATCCTGATCAAAGTAAGATTTAATGAAATCAAATGGTTAAAATCAGAAGGGAATTATGTTGAGTTACACTGCGATGTCAAAAAACACCTGGTCAGGTCGAGCCTCAGGGAATTCCTCGATAAACTCCCCTCCTCCACTTTTATCCAGACCCATAAATCATTCGCTATCAACGTACACCATATCGATTCCATTAACCACGCTAACATTCATATCGGCAGGGATGAAATCCCTATCGGCCGCACCTTCCTCAATCCCATCAGGAAACTCCTGAATCTTGACTTGTAAGAGCAAACTTCACAATCCAACAAATCCCTTTCCCTCGATTCACAATTCAATGATCATTGATCATTGAAGTATTGCAGTTCATCCCTCAAATCGTGCAGGATATACCTTTTTTTTGTCTAACAGGGGCATTGTTTTGTACCTTGTAATATCATCCTATAATACCCCGAAAAAAATGAAAAAAAATTATCTCTTATTAGCTCTCATTCTGGCACTAATACTGCCGGTAAAAACTCTTGCCACTGATCACACTGGAATCATATCAACGAATAAAACCTGGACAAAAGGCAATAATCCCCATGTAGTCACGGGGAATGTTATTGTAAACACAGGTATAACACTTACTATAGAGGCAGGTTGCATTGTAAAATTCAATAGCGGAACAGGGCTGGTTGTTAATGGGACCCTGATCGCAATCGGAGCCAGTGATGACTATATTACCTTCACGGCAAATGATCCTAGTCCGGTCGCTGCCGACTGGGAGAAGATCACCTTTAACTCTGGCAGCGTCGATGCTTTATTTGACGCATCAGGTAATTACCTGAGCGGATCCACCCTTCAATACTGCATCATTGAATATGGCGATGGCGATGAAGCGTTTTATGATGGCGTAATATATGGATATCAGGCTCAACCCTTTGTAAACAATTGTATTATCAGATATAATAAGGGATTCGGTATTGCATTTGAAAGAATCGTACCGGATGATGCTGCTTATAAGACATACATTTCCTACAACGAAATATATGAAAACGGAGGTGGTATTTTCTGCATGGTAGAATCCTATTCATATAAAACTATTATCTATAATAATATCATTGTTAATAATAACGGTATAGGAATTGAAGCCATGAAATGGAATGTTCAATCATCAACGGCTGTTCGTCCATACTCTATTACTCACAATGCTGTATGTGGAAATTCTAGTCATGGGATTGCAATTGAATATACTCCGGCTATCCTGCAATACAATAATATCTCTGACAATGGATCCTATGGTCTTTATTACCGGTTTGCCTATGATTACACATCTGGTTATATATCAATTGAATATAATACAATTACATACAATAATTATGGAGTATACATTTACCAGAATGTGGATGATTTCAGACTTAATAGCAGTAATATATATAATAACAAAACTTTTAATGTATATAATAATGGAACGGCTGGGGTAATGGCTACCTCTTCGTATTGGGGAACAACAAATACATCAGAGATCGATGCATTGATTTATGATATCCTTGATGAAGGAACAAAGGGACAGGTGAACTATGCCAGCTATGCTTCAACACCGCTAACCGGATGGCCAATATCAGCACCTGATATGGCCAGGAAACAGGATAAGGGATCCTATATCTATGTAAAGTGGAATGCCGTACCCCATACCGACGTTGCAGGATACAGGATCTATTATGGAGCGGAGGACGGTTGGACCTATGAAAATGTAATTAATGTTGGCAATGTAACCTCATACAACCTCACCGGAGCAAGCATCAGTGATAACATTATGGTTGTTGCCTATGATGGAGGTGCCGACGGGAATAACGACCTGCTCGAACTCCAGGAAAGCTGGTTCAGGGAAGCTGAACAGGGATTATATATCACACATTCCCAGGTTAATGTGAGTTGTAAAAATGGTGATAATGGGTCAATCAATCTGAGCACATACAGCGGATTCACACCCTATACGTATTCCTGGTCAACCGGGGAAACCACTCAGGATATCAGTGGTCTGGAAGATGGAAATTACACTGTTACAGTAACCGACGCCAAAGGATTTACAGCAGACGCATCCATTGATATAACCGAACCACCACTTCTAGAAGTATCGCTTGCCGGAACAGATATTAATTGTGTGGGTGGCAACGACGGCGAAGTGGACCTGACCATTACCGGAGGAACATCCGGTTATTTAAAATCATGGATCGGGCCCAATGAATTTTCATCATCACAGGAGGATATTTCGGGACTAATCGAAGGCCAATACTCAGTGACCGTGACTGATAGTAAGGGATGCCAGGCATCAGATGATATTACATTAGGCTATGATCATGAACTACCCACACCGGTCATTACATATGCCGATTCAAATAAGATCTGTGATGGTGATTCCCTCCTGCTGGATGCTGGAGCTGGATATGCAGTCTACACCTGGTCTATCGGAGCATCAACCCAGACAATCTGGGTACTTAATGATGGAACCTATTCCGTAACAGTAACCGATGTAAATGGATGTCAGAATACCGATGCAGAAGACCTGACCGTTTATGCCATCCCTACATCAAGTTTTACTGCATCAGATGGATTGTGCGGACCGGAAGCAGGAACCTTAACATATACCGGTACAGCAACAGTAGGCGCCTCCTATGATTGGATGACAGATGAAGCAATGGTCTCTTCAGGATCGGGACAGGGTCCAATTGAACTGAGCTGGACTGCACCAGGAGAAAAATCAGTATCCCTGGCTGTTACTGAAAATGGATGTACTTCCGATACAACTGATAATATAGTCAATGTTTACCAGATTCCAACTTCTGATTTCATTTTACCGGATGCTATTTGTGATAGCAATAATGTTCTTGTTAGTTATGCAGGTAACGCTACAGCAGAGGCGTCCTACTGGTGGGATATGGATGATGGTACTACCGTTGCAGGATCTGGTCAGGGACCAATAATGGTTAAATGGACCAGCGATGGCATTCGAAAAGTCAGGCTGGCAGTTGAGGAAAACAATTGTTTGTCAGATACCACAGATCATTTTATCGATGCTTCCTTCCCATACCAGGACCAGGAGATTTGCCTGGTAACCATTGACCTCGAATCAGGTAAGAATATGGTTGTATGGGAAAACACCCAGGATGAAGGGATCGATTTCTTCAGGATATGGAAAGAAACAAACGTTACCAATGTGTATGAACCGATCGGTGAAGTTGAAGCAGAGGACTATTCTCAATATGTTGACCTTGAATCTGAGCCCGAACAACAACAAAACCTGTATAAGATCACAGTAGTTGACACATGCGGAAATGAATCAGAAAAAAGTGACTACCATAAGACACTCTTCCTGCAGTATGTCAGCTCTGTAGGTGGCGTTAACCTGCGGTGGGATAAATATGAGATTGAAGGGGCAACGATTGATTTTGACAGTTACATTATCTACAGGGGATCAGATTCAACAAAACTTGATTCTGTTAAAACCCTATCGGGAAGTTTGAATTCATGGACAGATCCTGAACCCGATGTAATGACATACAGGTATTATTACAGAATTGGTGGAGTTAAAGGAGAACTCTGTTCCCCATCCGGGAACCTCAAAGCCGGTGCCGGCCCATACAGCCATTCATTATCAAACCTCGAGGATAACCGGCTGCAGGCAACTAAAAACATGGCTCCTACCGATATTTCGATCGATATCAGCAGCATCCAGGAGGAAAGGCCAACCGGCACACTCGTCGGCAGGTTTACGACCACCGATCCGGATGAGGGGGATACATTCATCTACAGCTTTGTTTCCGGAGAAGGAGACGATGACAATTCAGGATTCACGATCAGCGGTGATTTATTATTATCAGCCGTGGCATTTGATTTTGAAACACAGGCAAGTTTCACTATCAGAGTTAGATCAACAGATAATGGTACCGACAACCTGTTTTTTGAAAAAGCGTTTACAATAACAGTTACGGATGTTGTTGAGACAGGTTTGCCAGATAATGTAACAGGTGGACTGCACATATACCCAAATCCATTCAGCCATGCAGTCACCATTGAATTTCCAAACCAGGAGGGGAATGAATATACCTTGTTCATCAGGGATCTGACTGGGAAACTGATCCATATCACTGCTCCTGTTAATAATGATAAAATCATATTAGAAAGAGGAAATCTGTCCAGCGGATATTATATCATAGAATTACGCGGAGATAAAATTCTCAGAGGCAAGATAATAATTGAATAACCTTATGAACAGGAAGCCTGATATCTTTTCGGGGTAAGCAGGTGGTTGAGTAATCCCTGCGCTCTTTACAATAAATCTTGTAAAAGCGCAGGGATTCAAAATTCATCTTTTTTTACTATCTTAATCAATTCATACATAGAATAAAATATTTGACAAATGAATAAATATTCAATCATGAAAATCACAAAATCTTTAATCGCTTTTTTCATTCTTTTCATATGCTTTAACATTGATATTTCAGCTCAGGCCACCGGTGTATTCCCATGGATCACTGCAGACGATAACTGGCTCCATGTCGAAGACTCGGTCTATCACAGGGAGACCATAACAGCTTATAAACTCGATGATGGTGACATAATTACTATCGACGGCGTTCGTGAAACGGTATGGGATAAATACCCGGTTATTCAAATTAACCGGGTATTCCCTTTAATCGGACTTGGAACAGATTCCTATCCGGGTCCTGAAGACCTCAATGCCCAGGCAAAGATTGCCTATGACGACAACAACCTGTATATGTTTGTGGAGGTGTTTGATGATTTTATCATGGAACGATCTGAATCACCAGGCTCCTATAATTTTGAACATAAGTTTGATTTCTTAATGGTGCACTGGAGTAAGTATTTTCCGTATAACCCTGACAGGGTGGGAACCGATATTGAAGGACTGGGTCACTGGGCCTGGAATACTCCCGATGGAGACAGAAGATATGATTTTCTCGCTGGTAATGACAGCATCTTTGACTGGTTAACCAATTTTACTCAGGCAGCAAATCAGACAACCGGGGCTTTTCCATCCAATATTGATTTCAAATATGTTAACACCGGAAGCTCCTATATCTTTGAAATTAAATTCCCCTGGGCAGATGCCCTGAGTGTTACCGACCCTGTTGAACCAGGCAATGCTTTCTCAATGGATATGCTGGTTGAAGATGGTGATGATCCTGCCGGAACAAGAGAGCACCTGCTTGGAGCTGTCAGCAATAACAATAACGTATACGCCTGGCGCTTTTTCACTGGAAAACTTGTTCTTGGTAACAAGTATCCTTCGGAATACAACACTGGTGTTCTGCCGTGGTTTAATTCAGGGAATGATTATAATGGAGTCCTTCCCGATACAGTATATCCAAGAAACGATATTAGCGCCTACAGACTTCCATTCGGCGAGACCATCGAAATAGACGGAGCAATTGATCCGATCTGGGACAGACATCCGGAAATTCCTATCGATAAGATTGCACAGGACGATGAATGGACGAAAGATACAATCGGCGATATTTCAGCCTGGTCGAAAATTGTTTACGATGAAGATTACCTGTACATACTTTTCAAGGTAAATGATGATGATATCAGGGAGCAGGATCATGTATCATTAAATGTAAATGATGATCGCTATGATATGGTTGAAATTTCATGGGGAAGGCATTTCCCGTATAATCCAGACCAGAAGGGGAAGGGAGACGGAGGGCTCCAGCATTGGGCCTGGAATATTGAGGACGGCGACCGGAAATATGATTTTTATGCCGGATGCGATACAATATATGATTGGCGGAGTAATTTCGAGCAGGTGGCTAATCAGACAGAAGGAACACACGCAGCCAATATTGATTTCAAATACGTTAACAACGGCTCTCATTATATCTGGGAAATAAAACTGCCATGGTCAGAAGCCCTGGCCTTTAAAGACGGTGTGAGTATTGGAGAGGTTTTCAGTTTTGACCTTGCATTGGAAGACCGCGATGAGGGTGTGAGAGAAAACAAGCTGGCCATCAACAGTGAATGGAATGACCTTTATGCCTGGCGGTTTTATTCAGGAAGGCTGCAACTTTTACCTGAATACACCCAGCAATCTATAGCCGACATCGTCTGGGTTGAACCACTGGGTACAGACGGAACTGAAGAGATTACGCTGACACTTGATCCTCGAAACGCCTGTGTCCCGGAGTGGTCTGAGAGCCTGATTGGCGTTCCTAATGTTGGGATACATTCTTCTGCTGTCCTGGAAGAAGATCCAGATGCAACCTGGTATCATATTATTCAGTTTGACCAGCCAGGAGCTGACGGAACATTACCAGTACTGTCTCCAAATGAAAACGGTACATATTCAATGACATTCACCCCGTCACTGTTCTATGGCACAGGCAATGCCCCGATGAAGGGAATCTCAGCCGTATTTAATAATGGAACAGACTGGTCCCAGGAAGGTAAAGCGTACGGTACTAACGGATGTAAAGATTTTTATATCCCATTAGGCATCTCAGGTGCCAATGTCAATGCTCTGCTGTTTGATGGAGTAGATGACTGGGTGAACATCAACAAAGCCCTTTCACCGCTTTTGATTTCAGATGACGGATATACCCTGGAAGCATGGATTAACACTCCAGGGTATGGTAATATTATCTCCATGGGTTATGGTGACGGATGGGGACCGAATAATATTTTATTCAATCTCTATGAAAATAAGGTCGGTTACTATGACTGGGATTTCGGATATGGAGCCCCCGATGCCTTCCAGGCTAATGAATGGCAACATGTAGTGCTAAGTGTGGAAGGAAACGGGGATGCAAAAATCTATCGTAACGGGACCCAGGTAGTCAGCTTCTCAGATGCTCACTTCCCAGCACCGGGAGGAACCATGAGCCTGGGTATGGAATACGATGGATTAACACCATCCGATTTCTTTACCGGGACTATGGATAACGTAATGATTTGGAAAACGGCCAGAACACAGGAAGAAATTCTTGCAGACCTGAAAATGGATGTTGATGTGAGCGATCCTGATCTGGTGGCCCTGTACACCTTTGAAGATATTAATGGGAATATTGTACCTGATAAAAGTTCCTATGGTAATGATGGTATACTGAACAATGGACCAAGAGTAGTTCCTTCGTTTGCAAATCAGATCGGTAAACCGGCTATTCCCAGATCAATAACTGCTTCTTCCATGTCTACCGGAATTGGTATTAAATGGGAGGTTGATTTTACGGCTCCGGCACAAGAATATAAAATCTACCTGGATGAACCCGGGAACTTTATTGGCTCTACAGGTAACACCGAATTTGTTGTGTTCGGACTGGATTTGGAAACCGAGTATACAATTTATATAAGCTCATATAATATCTTGTTTGATCTGGAATCACCAAAAGCAAGCATAACAGCAAGCACTCAGGGAAGGGTATCGCTGTTAAAGGCACCGGTTAATCCCGTGATTGACGGTTCCATCGACTCAATCTGGAATACGTTGAATACAGTCAATTCTCTCAATAATATTCTTGTAGGTGAAAGGGAATCGGAGGAAGACCTGTCTGCTCAATTCAGGACCATGTGGACAAATGACAGCCTGTATGTTCTCGTTGAAATAACAGACGACATCTTATCGAATACAGGCAACTCTGAAACCTGGCAGGATGATGACTTTGATCTCTACCTTGACATTGGAAATGAAAAAATGGCTGACTATGACGGAAATGATTTCCAGATCAGGTTCAATTACGACAGTCCTGTCATTACTGGAACGAACCTGGAATTCCTGGCCGGGAATGGTGCGGATGATATCCACTTTGCTCAGGCAGTCATCACGGATGGCTATCTCATTGAAGTGGCCATCGCCTGGAGTACCCTTGGCATTTCAGATCCTCCGGTAGGCAAATTAATAGGCATGGATCTGGGAGTAGCTGATAATGATGGCGATTTGAGAGAAACCTATATTGGTTGGTCAACCGTTAACAACGAAGCATGGCACGATGCCAGGCTCTTCGGAACCATGGAACTGGTTGAGGTGGATTCCAACCTGAACCTGTTCATAACTACGCAGGAAACCTATTCGGATATTCCCGATGGATATATCCTGGTAAATGTCCAGGGTGGAACACCACCCTATCATTATCTGTGGTCAACAGGCGATACTATTCCCGACCTGAGGAATATATTTCCAGGGAACTACTCACTTACCGTTTCAGATGAAGGGGGCAATAGTAAAACTGCCAACATTGTTGTGGGAGACCTTGGCCCCTTCTATTCTAAATGCGGCCCGGGATTTGTTGAGATCATGGTTGAAGTCATGACCGATGACCAGGGAAATGAAACGATGTGGATGATTAAAGTGGCAGACACTGCATATTATAGTGTTAACTATGGAGACTATGACAACAATCAATTGTACTCACATTCCATTTGTGTCCCGGAAAATGAAAACATTAACTTTACCATTTTTGACTTCAATGGCGATGGTATTTGCTGTCTGAATGGGGAGGGTTATTATAAGGTAACCAGTTCCTGCGCCACGCTGGCAGAAGGAGGGGAATTCAGCTCATTTGAATCGGCTACATTCCAGGTCACTGGCTATGTTCCACAGGCAGAATTCCTGGATATCATCGGAGTAACCGGAGCAGAAGTCATTAATGCAGTCATGCAAACATGTGAAGGGGAATTTGTGGCTGCAGGGTACACCGACTCAAAAGGTGCCGGGAAGAAAGATGTTTACCTGATCAAAACAGATGGTACCGGCGATACGCTCTGGACAAAAACATATGGTGACGCAGAACAAAATTATGCCAATGATATTGTTCAGACTGACGATGGCGGATTCCTTATGTTAGGTGAGACCATAACCGGGTCCGACAGGAACCTCTACCTGGTTAAAACCAATAAAGATGGTGTGCAACAATGGACAAAAACCCATGATTTCTATACTGACCTGAAAGCCCTGAAACTGATGGCTGATCCTGACAGCGGTTATTACATGCTGGCTGACCACATCAACCAGACCCTGATTGTCAGAATGGAGGATAACGGCGACACCCTGTGGACAAAGAGCCTTCCGGGTACTCCCGCTGATATGGTACTAACGGCTGACGGCTATGCCGTTCTTTCAGTAACTGATCAGGAAGGTGCCGGAGGAACGGACCTTATGCTTAAAAAAATAAATTCCTCAGGAATGGTTAGCTGGTCAAAAACCTTTGGCGAATCCTTCGATGATCAGGCCAGTGCCCTCGACTTAACATTCGATGGTGGGTATATTATAGCAGGCACAAAAGAAATAACTGATGGTAATCCAAGTGCCTGGGTCATCAAAACCAATAGTACGGGTAACAAGGAATGGGATAAGATAATAGGTAGTGAAACGCCCACAGATATCCTCCAAACCTTAACCCTTGATTATATCGTTAGCGTGGATTATACAACAGGACCCGCATATCTCTTGAAGCTTGACCCGAATGGTAACCAGGTCTGGCAACAAACCATTGAATGGGGAACCATTGGCAACCACCTGTATAATGTGGCCCAGACCCAGACTGGAGGATTCATACTTGGCGGAAGTGTAGTGGGTTCAACGATGATCCCTGATGCACTCATTATGCGTACCAATTCGAGCGGAACTGGTTGCTATTCAAGGCCCTATGAAGAAGAGGAGCTTTGTCTGGTGACCATCGATCCTGATACCGAGAAAAACCTGGTTGTCTGGGAGAAAACGTCAGATGTGGGAACAGGTAAATTCAACATTTACAGGGAAACCACGGTTGCGGGAGAATATAACCTGATCGGAGAGGAACCATTCGGGAAGATCAGCCAGTTCGTCGATTTCACATCCTCACCGAAATCAAAGGTCCACCGATATAAGATTTCAGCCGTGGATACCTGTGGAAACGAATCTGAGTTGAGCAATTATCATTCACCACTTCTGTTAACCGTGACTGAATTATCTAATAATGCAGGATTCAGGCTTGACTGGTCTGATTATATAGTCGAAAACGGTTCTATCACCTTTAAAACGTATTACATATATGGGGGAACCGATTCGACTGATCTGAGCCTGATCGACTCAGTTGCTTCAACACAGGATTTCTATCCTGATTACAGGAAAACCTCACGAAAAACGAGGTATTATTACAGGGTGGCAGGGGTTCTGTTCGATAAATGTGCCCCGACCGGAGATTTAAAAGCAGGATCCGGGCCTTACAGCCATTCACTGTCCAACCAGGATGACAACAGGCTCCAGTTAGCCGGGAACAGTGCGCCCACAGATATTGGGTTGAGTGAAGCCGCTATTAACGAAGGACT
>CAYZEZ010000116.1:10575-14061 GCA_964477295.1 uncultured Bacteroides sp.
ACGACTATCGTCTTCCCGAATCCGGAAGGCACAGATTATCAACTGATTGTACGTGACCTGTCAGGCAAGGTAGTAAGAATGGAAGCCCCGGTCATAAATTCAAAATATGTACTCGACCGTGGCAACCTGGAAAAAGGCCTCTACCTGCTGGAGCTTAGAGGTGACCGCATCTTCCGGGGACGGATGATTGTTGAATAGCAATTAACAGTTCTCAGCGGGTGGCTATCGTCATCCGCTGAGTTTTTAATATACAAGCCATGAAACCAGCAAATTACCTTAGATCTGCAGGATTAATAATCCTCTGTTTTTTCATAGGCCAACTTTCCAGTGCCCAGGATTCCTTTATCAAATCTTATGGAGGAGTTAACTCGGACTTTTGTTACTCCTCTATGCAAACAAGCGATGACGGATTTATTCTGGCAGGTTATACAAGAAGCTTTGGTGCAGGAAATGATGATGTGTACCTGGTAAAGACAGATAAAAACGGTGATACAACATGGACCAGGACGTACGGAGGATTGTATAATGACCGGGCAGAGGATGTTAAACAGACCTCAGATAACGGATATATCATAACGGGTCGTACCGAAAGTTATGGAAATGGCAAGCACGATATTTATGTTATCAAAACAGATGCAATCGGGGATACCCTTTGGACAAAAACGATTGGTGGTTCGGAAGAAGATTATGGATATTCTGTCCAGATCATACCAACAGGTTACATTATTGCAGGTATAACCAAAAGCAAGGGGGCCGGAGAATGGGATATGTATTTAATTAAGATGAATACAGACGGCAGTGTTGTATGGGATAAAACATACGGCACATCGGATCCTGAAATCGCCTATCATGTGGAAGTTACAAATGATAACGGTTTTATCATGTGCGGGCACCAGGATTTCAAGAGCGAAGGCGACTATTATGACCGCAGCAATGCTTACATCGTAAAAACAGATGCAAATGGTATTCAAAGCTGGTCACATACAACCTCCGGCGGGTGGTTGTACAATTTCAGGGATATTAAGGAACTGGACGAGGGAGGATATATTTGTGCCGGCTCAGATGAAATGGCAGGCATCATCTATAAAATAGATTCTGATGGCTCAAAAATATGGCATAAAGGTTTCCTGACTGTTGATTTCGGATATGAATTTTTCTCCGTTATTATTGATGATACAAGTTATGTTTTTGCAGGTTCAATATACGATCAAACATATTGGAAAGCCAATTTCTATTTGTGCAAAACTGATACAAGCGGCAATGTAAAATGGGAAAGAAACTATGGCGAATCCAATGAAAATGAGTACCTGATTTCAATTTTTCAAGGATCGGATGGAAGTTTAATTGGAGGAGGGGGACATGAGGTTACAATACCTTCAAAAAATTATAATGCATGCCTGGTAAAATTTGATACGGTTGGTTGCATTACTCCGGCTCCTGCAATCGGCGGATCAACTACTATCTGCGATGGCTGGAGCGTTAGTTTATTTGAAACAACCGGTGTTTGGGCCGAATACCTCTGGTCAACCGGGGGAACCCTGAGTGATTTACTCGTGACTGAGGCGGGTGATTACACCGTGACAGTAACTGATTTTAACGGATGCAGTGCCACTTCAGATACATTCACTGTCGAGAATACCACCCCCAGGGTGTCACTTCAGGCCAACGGTGCAACCACTTTTTGTGATGGAGATAGTGTTGAGATCGTTGCAAACATAAGCAACTATTATCCGGAATCTGATTATAATTATCAATGGCATTTTGAACAGGGTCTTTTTTTTATGGACTCATCAATAGTTGTTAAAACCCCTGGAAGTTATTATGTTAATGTCGTGGATCAAACGCATATATGTAATGGATCCTCTGATACCATTGAAGTATTGGTCGGCTATCCTTACCCTGACCAGGAGATTTGCCTTGTGGGTGTCGACCTTGAAACCGGCAAAAACATGGTGATCTGGGAAAGGCACGAGGACCTGAATACGACCTTTTATAAGATATACCGCGAAACAACCACCGGTGGTGTTTATGAAGTGCTGGACACGATTCCCTATAATAAGATAGGTGTTTATGTCGACTCAACCTCCCAACCGGAAATCAAGTCTCATAAATACAGGATTTCGGTTGTCGATACCTGCGGAAATGAATCAGATCCCAGTCCGAATCATAAAACCATGTTGCTCACCTCAAGCCTGGGTTCCGACAGGATTAACCTGAGCTGGACAGAATATCAGGTGGAAGGTGGATCTTTAGGATTTGTTAAGTATATTATTTACCGGGGCCCTTCGCCCGGTGCACTGGAGCCAATCGATAGCATTCCCAGTGATAATACTATTTATCCGGATATTTATCCGCCCGATGGAGATAACTTCTACCGGGTGGCAGGAGTCAAAGCTGATCCCTGTAATCCAACAGGTGACCTGAAGGCAGGCTCCGGTCCGTACAGTCATTCCATGTCGAATATTGAAGATAACAGGCTGCAGGTCCCTGCCGAGAACCAGGCACCAACAGATCTGAACATCGATATTACCAGCATCGATGAGAACGCCCCAGTCAATACCCTGGTGGGCAGGTTCACCACGACAGATCCGGACGTGGGGGACTCACACATTTATGCACTCGTATCGGGAACAGGAGACAACGATAATAGCAGTTTTATCATAACGGGCGATTCGCTCCTGGCAGGTGAAGTATTTGACTATGAAACCAAAAACATTTTCAGCATCCGGGTAAGCACTACCGATACAGGCGATGTTTCATTCGAGAAACAGATCACCATATTCGTTACTGATGTGGTAGAAACAGGTATTGAACAAACTGCCAACAATGCCCTCAGGATCTATCCCAATCCATTTTCGGATGAAACGACCATTACATTCCCAAATCCTGAGAACCAGAAATATCAATTTAGGATTATTGACATTACCGGTAATATAATTTATACCGAAAGCATTTCTGCATCAAAATATATCCTGGAAAAGCAGGATCTGAATGCCGGTGTCTATATTCTTGAAATAAAGGGAGAACGAATTTTCCACGGACGAATAGTCATCGAATAAAATCTCATAGTGCCCTTTGCGCTTGCACCTTACTGCAGAGGGCACATTTCAAATGATCAAAGTAAACCTTAAAAATTAAAGGTCTTTCTCTCAATGTATTATTCTCGATAATCTAAAGACCATGAAAAAATTAGCCCTTACAATTATTGTTATATCAGGATTCATACTTGGCAGCTTCTACGTGTCCGCCCAGGACACTATATCAGCAGGACCCGTTTACGGTACCTGGACAGCCGGTGAATACAGAATTGCTGGCAATATTTATATCCCGCTGGATTCGGTGCTGAATATCCAACCCGGGGTAGTTGTCAACTTTCTGGGAATGTATAAATTAACAGCTACGGGATCTGTACGTGCATCCGGTGTGGCAGGGGATCCCATCCTGTTTACTGCACAAAATACTTCCAAGGGATGGAGTGGAATTGAA
>CAYZEZ010000117.1:0-4095 GCA_964477295.1 uncultured Bacteroides sp.
TATATAATAATGCCACAACAGCCAGGCATATAAATGACCTGCTCGTCCTGAACCGAAATCTTATGTTCAACATTACCTTAGTTATAGAGAGCCTGAACCGGTGAAAGTTATGATTAATTAGTTGTTTTTTAAAAGTGAAACAAAATAGTTTATTAAGACTCTGGCTTTTAATTGTTGAAAAACGGGGAAATTGGTAAGAAAAGTATCATTGCATCCTCCCGAATTTGCTGCACCAGGTCCTCCCGAACCTGCGCACCAGGTCCTCCCGAACCTGTGCACCAGGTCCTCCTGTCCCGCCGTGCCCCCCCGAGTGCTCGGGGGGGAGTACTCGGGATCAGGATCTAAACATTCAATAGTCAGATGCTGAGGCAAGTTCAGCATGACGGTTTATTCAGCCGCTGTACTTTTCCAGGTACTGAACCGCCTTATTATAAACATTCTCAGCCGTATACCCCATCTTTTCATCCAGGACTTTATATGGGGCGGAATGTCCGAATGATTCCATTCCTATTATATAACCTTTGTCTCCGGTCAGTCCCCTTAGTGACACCGGGAGCCCGGCAGTAAGGCCAAGGATTGGTTTGCCCGGAGGTAAAACCCGGTCCTGGTATTCCGCGTCCTGTTCCCTGAACAGGCCTTCTGAAATGGCAGATACTACCTGGACTTTAAGGCCTTTTCTTGATTTAAGCAGTTCTGCCCCATCGATGAGCGTTGACACTTCTGAACCATTACCAATAAGAACGATATCGGGAGATCCACCGGGTTCACCCACCACATAAGCGCCTTTTTCGGCTTTCAGCGCTTCGGTAAAACGGGTTGAATCGCCTGCAGGTAAGTCGGTTATGTTTTGTCTTGAAAGGATCAGGGCCGTAGGTGTGCCCGTGTTTTCCAGCGCCATCTTCCAGGCGACAGTTGTTTCGGTTGAATCAGCCGGGCGCAATACCAGCATGCTCCTGTTCCCGGAATGGTTTTTAAGTTGCTCCAACAGCCTGATCTGAGCTTCCTGTTCCACCGGCTGGTGCGTTGGTCCGTCTTCCCCCACACGGAAGGCATCATGGGTCCAGACATATTTGACAGGTAATTCCATCAGGGCAGCCAGCCGGACAGCCGGCTTCATATAGTCAGAAAAGACAAAGAATGTCCCGCATACTGGGATTACTCCACCGTGCAGGGCCATACCATTGGCTACGGCAGCCATAGTCAGCTCACTTACACCTGCCTGCAGAAAGGCGCCGGAAAAATCATCACTGGTAAAAGCCTTTGAATTTTTAAGGAAACCATCCGTTTTGTCACTGTTTGAGAGATCGGCAGAAGCAACGATCATATTCCCGACGTGTTTGGCATAATAGGCCAGTACGGTGCCGGATGCTCCCCGCGTGGCAGCGTTTTCTTTTTGTTCAATACCTGTGTAATCAATTTCAGGTGTTTTTCCACTCAGAAAGAACTGAAGCTTCTCAGCCAGCTCAGGATTCTTTGCTTTCCATCCGGTCTCCAGGGCTTTTAACCTGGAAGCTTCTTCAGTCTTTTTCCCGGTCACCCCACTAAAATATTCTTTTACCTCCGGGAAAACCTGGAACGGATTACCCGGATCGCCACCCAGGTTATCTACAGATTTCTCAAACGAAGCCCCGGCTTTTCCCAGGGGCATTCCGTGGGTGGATATTTTTCTTTCAAACGATTCTCCATCCTCGGTAACTGCTCCTTTTCCCATAATCGTTTTACCAATTATCAGGAAGGGTTTTTTATTCTCATCCCGGGCTTCCTGCAATGCCTGGCGTATCTGACCGATATCATGGCCATCAATGGTTTTTACCCTCCAGCCCCAGGCTTCATATTTGGCGGTAGTATTTTCTTTTGACACAGCACTGGTCCCGGTTGACAGCTGGATATTATTGGAATCATAGAACATCACCAGGTTACCCAGTCCCAGGAATCCAGCCAGACGGCCTGCACCCTGTGATATCTCTTCCTGGATCCCCCCGTCGGAAATAAAGGTGTAGATCGTATGCGACATCCAGTCACCAAAACGCTCCCTGAGAAATCGCTCTGCAATGGCTGCTCCTACTGCACTGGTGTGTCCCTGCCCCAGCGGTCCCGAGGTATTTTCAACACCCCTGGTTATTTCCAGTTCCGGGTGCCCGGGTGTAGGGCTGCCCCATTGCCTGAATTGTTTCAGGTCATCCGTTGAGTAGGCACCAAACATGTGGAGGATAGAATAAAGCATCGGGGACATATGGCCCGGATCAAGAAAAAACCGGTCGCGGTTAGACCAGGCCATATCGGCCGGGTCAAACCTTAAAAATTCACTGAACAATACTGTAATAAAATCGGCGCCTCCCATGGCGCCTCCGGGATGGCCGGAACCTGCTTTTTCCACCATGGCAGCTGATAATATCCTGATATTGTCGGCAACCCTGGTAATGATTGAATCGCTCATTTTTTTGAATGTGTAGAGTTAATTGAAGCTATAAAATTAACAATTAGCACCGTAGTTTCAAGGCCTGGAACAAAGAAGTGAAGAGTGAAGAGTGATGGGAAAGAAAAGGATTTAAGGATTCAAGGGGCCGAGGGGCCGAGGGGGGTGTGAGTTTTGGGTAACACTGAACGCTGAACACTGAACGCCGAACGCCGAAATGAACGCTGAACTGAACACTGAACACTGAACACTGAACCCGGAACACGAAACGCTGAACGCCGAACGCCGAAATGAACGCTGAACTGGACACTGAAAACTGAACACTGAACCCGGAACACGAAACGCTGAACGCTGAACGTTCCACCTTGGCAAAGGACGAAAAACCAGGAACGATGAACAATGAACGGCCAATTCGCTTACCTTTGCATAAAAATTTTCACTATGGCATTAAAATGCGGGATTGTTGGCATAGCAAATGTTGGAAAGACTACCCTGTTTAATTGTATTTCAAATACCAAAGCAGAGTCGAGCCAGTATGCCTTTACTTCAAATAAATCCAATTTAGGCATGGTCGATGTACCCGACGAACGGTTATATACCCTTTCATCCATGGTTAAGCCGGCAAAGACTATCCCCACAACAATGGAAATTGTTGATATTCCGGGACTTACAAAGGGGTCGAGTCATGGGGAAGGGGTAGGGAACCAATTCCTGGCCGATATCCGCAATACGGATGCCCTGATCCATGTCCTCCGCTGCTTTGATGATGACAAACTGCCGCACATTGACGGTTCGATCGACCCGGTGCGCGATATGGAAACACTCGACTTTGAACTGCAGGTGAAAGACCTGGAATCGGTCGATAAAAAGATCGAAAAGCTGGAAAAGATGGTTAAAGGCGGAGAGAAGCAGGCAAAGTCCGATATAGCTGTTCTGCGGCAATACAAAGCACACCTGGAGAATTTTCAGTCTGTGAGGACCGCACCCCTGGATGAAAAGGCCAAAGCAGTTATCCACGACCTGGCCCTGCTTACCGCCAAACCGGTCATGTATGTCTGCAATGTTGACGAGGCATCCGTTCAATCAGGAAACGCTTACGTCGAGCAGGTGAAAAAGGCACTTCAGGGGGAAGGCGCCGGGATCCTGGTCATTGCCGCCGGAATGGAAGCCGAAATAGCCGAACTGGAAGATCCGGATGACCGGAAAGCATTCCTTGAAGATGCAGGGCTCACAGAGCCAGGCGTGAACCGGCTGATCCGTTCAGCCTATAGTTTGCTCAACCTGATCTCATTTTTTACGATCGGGCCGAAGGAGGTAAGGGCGTGGACGATCAGAAGGGGAATGTCGGCCCCTCAGGCTGCCGGGGCAATCCACAGCGACCTGGAAAGGGGATTCATTCGCGCCGAAGTAATCAAATACAACGATTTCATTGAACAGGGATCGGAGCATGCATGCAAAACAGCCGGTAAAATGGCAATAGAAGGGAAAAACTATATCGTATCTGATGGTGATCTCATGTATATCCGGTTTAATGTTTAACGTCGTGCGGAGAAAATAATTTATTCCTGAAATGAAACAGAGCCTGTCACCGATTAAATTACGCTGCTTCTATCCTCATTCTAATAGTTATGTCCTGTATGCAGGACATAATAGCATAAAAAATATCCTGTATGCAGGAC
>CAYZEZ010000117.1:4195-9757 GCA_964477295.1 uncultured Bacteroides sp.
AGTTATGTCCTGTATGCAGGACATAATAGCATAAAAAATATCCTGTATGCAGGACGAAATAGCATAAAAAATATCCTGTATGCAGGCCAAAACAGTACTCTGCAAAACCGTGTAAAGCACATCTCATCCCGGGTAATTTATTTAATGCTGCGTATAATACAAACCTGTTACCTGGAGAAAGCAGCACTGCGAACATCTATCCTGATCATGGCTATATCCCTGATGGCGCAGCACACAGGATTTTCACAGGTCAAATCAGAATCTGCATTGCCGGAAACCGGGAGGTTGAAATCTGCCATGGATTACCTCGATACCCGCAAAGAGGTCTATCTCCGGATGGCAATGCCCGCCAGCCAGGATTTAACAGCCCTGTCCTCTATCGTTTCCATCGATAGGATCACCGATGATCATATTTACCTCTACGCCGGCCGCGATGGCTTTAATGAATTTATCTCACTGAACCTCAATTACGAGGTGATGACACCTCCGTCCTTCAAAGAACATGTATCAATGTCTGACGGGAACTGGCAACCTGGCGACTGGGACGTCTACCCGACTTTCGACGATTATGTTGCTGTTATGCAGCAATTTGCGCTGGATTACCCGGATATATGCCTGCTCGACACAATCGGTTTCAGCATCAACAACCGGCCGATACTGGTGGTTAAAATATCGGACCATGTGAGCGCCGATGAACCCGAACCCGTTTTTTTCTATTCCTCTACCATGCATGGAGATGAATTAACGGGATATATGCTGATGCTCCGGTTGACCGACTACCTGCTGAAAGGATATGACAGCATCCCGAAAGTAACAGAATTAACAGATCAGCTTCAGATCTGGATCAATCCCCTTGCCAATCCGGACGGGACCTATTTCCTGGGAGACTATACGGTGAACCAGGCCACCCGGGGAAACGATGCAGGGAAAGACCTTAACCGTGATTTTCCCTGGATCCAATGGGACCAGGTTCCGGCGGATTTTTCCTGCCAGCCGGAAACACAAGCCATGATGCAGTTTATAAAAAAACATCCGCCCACGGTGTCTGCCAATTTACATACCGGAGCCGAACTGGTCAATTATCCCTGGGATGCATTGGCAAAAAGGCATGCCGATGACGAATGGTTCCGGTTTGTCAGCCGACAGTATGCCGATACCGTACAACTTCATAGCCATAGCGACCAGGCATTCGTCGATTACTTTACGCAGGAAGATAATGGCATTACCAACGGTAACGACTGGTATTATGCTCCCGGCACGCGCCAGGATTTTGTCACATATTACCTGAATGGCAGGGAGGTGACCCTTGAGCTTAGCCTGGATAAGGCTCCCCCCGCCCGTCAATTGCCTTTTTTCTGGGAATATAACTTCAGGTCGCTGTTGAATTATATGGAGCAATGTATGTATGGTTTCAGGGGCACCGTCACCGATCAGCAATCCGGTGATCCCGTCCGGTCAAGGATAACCGTTGTTGATCACGACAAAGACCGGTCGTACGTGTATTCAGATAGTGTATCGGGTCAATATTTCAGGCCAATCAGGGGAGGTACCTATGATCTTGAATTCACTGCTCCCGGGTACTTTGATAAAAGGATGGATAATCTTCTGATCTCAGATTTCATGGCCGCTGAGATAGATGTACAGCTGGAAAAACACCAAACATCCATTGAGGATAATAATCAGAACGACTTGATTATTAACCTGTTGTCCAATCCGTTCAATGAATCACTCATAGCCTCTGTCACATCCGGCCGGCAGCTTACCGCATGCTATTACCTGGTTGACCTGTATGGCCGGCAGGTAACACATCCCGTGAAAACAGTCCTGCAAACAGGTAATAACCCGATACGAATCGATGCATCCGGTCTCAGTCCGGGTTATTATGTATTACACCTCACCACCCCATCCCGCGAAATAAATACGATTGTGGTCAAAATGTAAAATCCCTGTTGGTTTTATTATATTTGCAGCCGTATGATTTGCAAAGCGATGAAAAGAATAATTCTATCATTTGGATTACTGGTATTATTGACCCTCACAATATACTCCCAGAATCATAAAAAAATTCCTCCGGAGAAGCCGAAACTGATTATTGGAATTGTCATTGACCAGATGCGGTATGATTATATTTACCGCTATTGGGATAAATTTAGCGATGGCGGGATAAAGAAAATGATTGGCAATGGAACACTCTGTAAGAATGCCAGTTACGATTTTTTGATTAATGAAACCGCCACCGGGTATGCTACTATTTCAACAGGTGCACTTCCTTCACATCATGGGATAATTTCAAATACCTGGTATGAGAGCCTGCCCAACCGGGTGGAATATTGCGTGGAGGATGACAGGTTCTCTACCGTTGGCGGGGGGTATTATGCCGGCCGGTGTTCACCATCCAAGCTTCTGGCATCCACCCTTGGCGATGAGTTGAAGCTCACCAATAACCTTCGGTCGAAGGTGATCGGAATTGCTTTCGAGGATTGTGCGGCCATTCTGTCGGCAGGACATGCCGCCGATTACGCCTTCTGGTATGACGATGAGAGGGGAAACTGGATTACCAGTTCCTACTATGTGGATTCGTTGCCCGGTTGGGTGGAGGAGTTCAATGCCAAGCGGCTTCCCGATACCTACCTCACCAGGACCTGGGAGACCTTATTACCGTTGTCGGAGTACACAGAAAGCATGTCGGACACCAATACGCTGGAGGCCGGATTTAATGGCCGCAGCGTTTTTCCTTATAACCTGGATAAGATCAGTGCAAAGAGCAGGAAAGAGCGGGATTACTCAATCATAAAATACTCTCCCTTTGGTAACATTTTCACCAAGGACTTTGCCATTGCAGCAATCGTAAATGAAGAATTAGGGCAGGATAAGTACACCGATTTCCTGACCGTCGGATTCTCTGCCAATGAATACATAGGCATTAAGTTCGGATCCAATTCGGTTGAAATGGAGGACATCATGCTGAGGCTTGACAGGGAGATTGAACACTTCTTAAAATTCATTGATGAATATGTAGGCCAGGAGAATACCCTGATTTTCCTGACAGCCGATCATGGTATTTCGCATCAACCGGGTTACCTTGAAGGATACAGGATCCCGTCTGGTGAGTTCAATCCGGCTGCTGCTCTTTCGTTGCTTCAGAGTTACTTAAATGTGATTTACGGGAAGGGCGACTGGTTCAGGTATTACTATGCACAGCAAATTTTTCTCAACCAGGAGCTGATAGAAGATTCCCGTTTATCGCTGGGCGACTTCCAGGAAAAGGTGGTACAGTTCATGATCCAGTTCGAAGGGATCTCGAATGCTGTATCCTCTCATACTCTTCAAACCACAAGTTTCTCGGATGGTATTTTTAAAAAGATCCAGAACGGGTTTCATCAGAAGCGTTCCGGAGATGTGGTCATCAACCTGTCCCCGGGATGGGTCGAAAAGATCTCCGAAAATGAGTCCTACCATTCGTCCTATATGGGCGATAACCATGTGCCGCTTATCTGGTACGGATGGAAAATAAGGCGGGCTACCATAAACAGGTCGGTTAACCAGACCGATATTGCGGCCACCCTGTCGCATTTCCTCGATATTTCAAGGCCCAATTCCGCAACAGGGGAAGTTATTCTTGAACTGGTAGAGTAAGGTCATGCTGTCCCGCCGTGCCCCGCCTGCCCCCCCCCGAGCACTCGGGGGGGATGAAGATCAGGTTTTCAGGATCTTAACAGCCGATAATCAGATGCTGAAGCAAGTTCAGCATGACAGTGTTTACTATTGCATGGAAGGAAGGTTCCTTACCGCATCGGCCATCACGGGTATCATGTCGGCATTATTTTCATAGGCGGTCCCGACAACGATAATATCAGCTCCGGCAAGAAATATCTTCCTGATCTGATCGGGATGCTGGATCCCGCCACCTACAATCAAGGGTATCTGGATATTCTTTTTTACTTCCGAAATCAGGTTGGTTTTTACCGGTTCGGATGCGCCGCTTCCGGCTTCCAGGTACAAAAGCCTGTGGCCAAGCATTTCCCCGGCCATAGCGGTGGCTACGGCCAGGTCGGTCTTATCGGCCGGAATGGGTTTGGTGTTGCTGATGTATTCGACCGATGTTGAGCGGCCATTTTCGATCAGGACGTAACCGGTCGGAATGATCTCCAGCCTGCTCCTTTTTAACAGCGGAGCTGCTACCACGTGATTCCCGATGAGGTATTCGGGATTTCTTCCCGAGATAAGGCACAATAACAAAATACCATCGGCCAGGTCGGATATCTGAAGAATGTTTCCCGGGAAAATGATAACCGGTTTATCCGTTTCAGCTTTCAGAATTTTAATGGTTTCATCGATCGGAGAGGATACCAGGCTGCCTCCAACCAGCAGAAAATCAACATCATACATATCTGAATGCCGGGCTGTTTTGATCAGTGATGCCGTATTATGCTTATCCGGATCCACCTGCAGCGCAAAAAGCTTACGTTTCTTTAACGATTCCGATATGTGGTTGTAAAAGGTCATATGGTTCAGCGTTCAGTGTCCGTTACCCAAAACTCACACCCCCCTCGGCCCCTCGGCCCCTTTCTTCACTCTTCATTTACTTGACCAGACTATAATATAATTCCCGTTCCTGAAATAATGCAGATCATAATCTTCCAATCCCTGGTCGCGGTGAATGACCCCCTTCAGCGATCCTGAATCGGCAGGCTCAAACGGGGCAATCTGGATATCCTTTTTAAAATGGATCCCTTTTTTATCACACAATTTGTAAAGAGCCTCCTTGGCACACCAATGAATATAGAGATGGTACTTGGCCTTGTCCTCATCCTGTGAAATATACTCATCCTCATGAATGAACCGTTCGGCTATCTTCTGGATCCGGTGCGACATGTATTCCATGTCAATGCCTACCCGTTTTTCATGGCTTATCAGCACTGTGGTCATCTGGTGCGAATGTGAAATGCTGATCTTGTATGAATTGTTTTCCAGGAATGGTTTACGCTCATTATTGTAAACGATCCGCGATGGTTCTCCAACCATTTCATTCATCAACACCCTGACACATAAAAATTCCAGCTTCCTGTTATAACTCCCGAAACCCTCAAGTCGCTCTGTTTCCATATCGTTCAGGCTCAACCTCGACAATAAATCATCATAGTCCTCGTTGATCTCCCAAACACCCAATGTACAACATCTGTCGACCTCCTTATGTAGTATGATGGACATATGGTATCAAAATTCTGAATTTTTATTCATATTTCACAGGAAAAATAGTATTTATAAAATTGGCCCTGTGCATTCCGCCAGTCATGTTCACCCACTGGCGGACGGCTGACAGGCCTGTCATGGATTTTTCCATTCAAAGGTTTCCATCATGTGCCTGATGTCCTGCTTAAAGAACTCAATAACAGGGCCCAGCGAATCAACATTGGGCTGCACATTGAAATACAGTGAACCCCTTAGAAAATGCCGCGTACTGTCGGTCAGATGGAACTGGGCACCGGATGCAGCATTTCCCTTGATCTCATAAAGGATCCCGTATACCTTCCTGTCGCTGTTTGAGAATTCAGTTTCAAT
>CAYZEZ010000117.1:9767-14010 GCA_964477295.1 uncultured Bacteroides sp.
TTTTTTCAAATTAATAATATTTGTCCTGCTGTATTCAATAATAGCATCGGCCTTAATGGTGTGCTTATAAGCCAGGGTACGGCTGTCTTCGAGATACTCATCCAGGTTATTGTCAACCTTTTTATAGCTGATATAAATCTTCCCGTCAAATCCGGGAAACGCAATGTTGATCCAGTAGGGTTCTGAAACAGCCCCTACATCGAGCTCTATCTTCCCGTATACAGGATATTCAAAGGAATAAGGGAAGGTGGTGTCGAAAGAAGTATATATTTTATCGGGAAAAGTTATCCTCATATAGCCCATGGGCTTTGGCGTAAACTCGCTCTTGCAGCCATAGAAAATAGCGAGTACAAACAGTGCAAGCCAACTAAACTGATTTTTTATAGTGTAGTAACATTTACCCATTTTGGCTGCAGTTGAATAACGAATATTGATGAACGAATTATGAATGATGAAGTTAATTATGAGCGACTTACGATTATCTCCCTGATGCGCCGTTTATCGACCGACTCTACCTTGAATTTGATATCATGAATAACAAACTCATCATTTTTATTGGGAATGGCTCCTATTATCTCCAGCAAGAGACCGGCCAGGGTGTCGGCATCACCCTTTACATCATCAAACAGTTCGGGTACCAGGTCCATGATCTTGAAGAAATCGTTCAATGATGTTTTTCCATCAAACAGCCAGGAAGAATCATCGAGCCGCCTGAAATTTAATTCATCATAATCCGATTCGTCCCTGATCTCCCCGACGATTTCTTCAATAATATCCTCAAGCGTAACTATTCCATGGGTGCCTCCGTACTCATCGATGACAATGGCCATGTGGATCTTCTTCGTTTGAAATTCCCGTAAAAGGTCATCTATCTTTTTATTATCAGGAACATAGTAAGGCGGCCTGATCAATGATTGCCATTTGAAACTGTCCGATTTATGGAGGTGTGGCAACAGGTCCTTAATATATAGCACTCCTTTGATGTTGTCGGGATTATCCGTATAAACAGGGATCCTGGAATAACCTGAATCCACAACCACCTCGACCAGTTCGCTTAATTTAGTCTTGATGTCGACTGCAATCACATCGATCCTTGCTTTCATAATCTCCGCGACATCGATGTTGCCAAACTTGATGATCCCCTCCAGGATGTCTTTATCTTCAGCAATATCTTCTGCGGCGATTTCAAGAGCATCAGACAGATCATCCATAGAAATGTTCTGCTTTTTTTTGATCCGGCTATTCACGATAGATGTCGAAAATATCAGGAATGAAGAAAGCGGATAGAAGATCTTTTCAAATGCTCTCAGCGGGAACACCATGAAATGGGCAAACCTGACCGAGTGCTGGTTAGCATAAAATTTGGGAAGTATCTCTCCAAACAATAACAGGATAAAGGTAACCACTACGACCTGGATGATAAATTCAAGGGCCTGCGAATCCGACAAATCAACGGTCGACCTCATGATGAAGGAAGAAATAATGACAATACCTACATTAATAAAGTTGTTGGCGATGAGGATGGTCCCTAACAGCCTTCTGGGTTGTCGTAAGGTATTCAGGATTGCCCTTGAACGTTTGGTGTTTTTTTCGCTGAGTTCAGAAACGTCGGAAGGGGATAAGGAAAAGAAAGCGACCTCTGAACCTGACATCATGGCTGAGCCAATCAGCAAGATGATAACTATCATGATGGCAGCCAATATCCCACCTGTAACAGGTAAAAAGGTAATATCAATTCCTGTCAGAATAAGAAGAGAATAAGGGTCGGTTTCCAATTCAGGAATCGGGTTAATGGTTTAGAATGGGAGGTCATCATCCCCGGGCTCACCGGTTATGGGATCTTCCGGATCGGTGGAATCCGTTCCGCTGTCATCTGTCCCGGGTTGTTCCGCTGCAGCGGCATTGTTTGCCGGTTGTTCGATATCAGCACTGTTGCCGGCAGATTGTGCAGCAGGGCCTGCTGTTGTTCCGGCTTCCCCGCTGTTGTCCGGTTTTTTGCCCAACATTTGCATATTATCTGCAATGATTTCAGTAGTATATCGCTTGTTGCCATCCTTGTCATCCCATGACCGTGTCCTGATCTTGCCTTCAATGAACAATTGAGAACCTTTTTTTACATAGCGCTCGGCTATTTCTGCCAGGCCCCGCCACATCACCACGTTATGCCATTCGGTATTTGTCACCCGTTCACCATCCCTGTTCCTGTATGTCTCACTGGTGGCCAGGGGGAAGGAACATACTGCAGTCCCTCCTTCAAGATACCTGATTTCGGGGTCTTTGCCTGCATTTCCAACTAAAATAACTTTGTTAACTGACATGTTTCAGCATTAAAAAATTGAGCTGTAAAGATACAAAAAAGGTAAGGATTAACAATATGAGGATTTCCAGTCTGACCACGCATCTCCACTCAGGAATTTATCCAGCAGGCGCGGTACCGGGTAATTTTGAATATCATCTGTTCCAACCGGTATAAATCCGGCCGGATCCGGGATTGCATCACCACTAATGCTGACAAGATAAAAACGGGCAATTATCTTTTGGTGGGAAAGGATGTGCCTGTACTCCCCGGTGTAATTAATTATAGTGAATGTTTCAAGTCCCAAAACCTGGTGAAATTCCGGCACGGCGCTGATCCGGTCTGGATCAACAGGTTCTTTAGTCTCAACTAAAGGGAACTCATAGAGTGATCGCCATATATCCTTCTGCTCTCTCTTTCTGAGCAGCAACTGGTTGTTTTTTATGATTACAAGGTAATGGAAATATCTTATCCTGCCGGGTTTCCTTTCTTTCTTTATTGGCAATTCATCCACCATATCATTGTTGAATGCATGACAGTTTTCACTTAACGGACACGATATGCACTTCGGATCGTGGGGCAAACACTGGGTAGAGCCGAATTCCATGATGGCCTGGTTAAAAATATCGGGCCGATCGGGATCGATGATTTCAGCTGCACGCTCAAAGAATGTTTTTTTGCCCTGCGCTTTTCCCGGATCCATGGATAGGCCAAACAGTCTCGCAAGTACCCGGATCACATTCCCATCTACCACAGGCACAGCCTCCTTAAAGGCAAAGGAGGCAATAGCAGCAGCCGTATATGGGCCTATACCGGGGATTTTTAACAGGTCGTTGTAATTGTCAGGGAACCTTCCCTGGTGATGTTCATACATGGTTTTTGCAGCTTCCAGCATCTTTCGGGCACGCGCATAATACCCCAACCCCTGCCATACCTTCATTACCTTATCGGATGGTGCCGTTGCAAGACTCTTAATATCAGGAAATTGCTTAATAAATTCATTGTAATAAGGGAGCCCCTGGCTGACCCTGGTTTGCTGAAGGATAATTTCAGATACCCATATCCGGTATGGATCATTCGTCTCTCTCCATGGTAGTTTTCGCTGGTTAAAGAAATACCAGTCAGTTAGAAGTTTGCTTATCCTGGGGCTTGAAATAATGGTTTATATTCTTTTTAATGAATCCTGCGGGCACATTCCCCATCCCGAATACGCGGGACGGGATTAGTGAGCACAATATAAAATTTATAATCTATCAATGATTCCTCGCCCGAACACCCGGGACGAGGAAAATTAATCCAATAAAAATAATTGATAAGTATTTCATTTATAAACATAAAACTTATATATTTGCAATTCAAGTTTAAAATATTTATGTAATTTATTGATAATTAAAGATTTTAAAAAATGACTAAAGCAGATATTGTAAACGAAATCTCAAAAAACACGGGGATTGAAAAAGTAACCGTTCAGAAAACAGTTGAAGCTTTCATGGAAACAGTTAAAGATTCTCTGGTAAAGGATAAGAATGTATATCTCAGAGGATTCGGCAGCTTTATTGTAAAAATGAGAGCTCAAAAAACAGCAAGAAATATTTCCAAGAACACGACTATCATTATTCCGAAACATTTCATTCCTGCTTTTAAGCCTGCCAAAACTTTTGTTAACAAGGTCAAAAATAACGTTAAAAAGTAAGCGTTAACGTCCTGATCTTTAGGAAAGGAGATTTTTATAATGCCGAGTGGAAAGAAGCGAAAAAGACACAAGATGTCGACGCATAAGCGTAAGAAACGCTTGAGAAAGAACAGACATAAGAAGCGGAAATAGTGGGTTAATTTCCTAACCTATTTATTATTTGAAGATATTTAAATTGATTAACCTAAAGACCGTTCGGTTCTTTAGGTTTCTTCTGTTATAAACAGAGGAGGAATTGTGAGCAACGAACCTGA
>CAYZEZ010000118.1:0-13982 GCA_964477295.1 uncultured Bacteroides sp.
TTCATTAATATTATACCCTCCTTTTCTGTTTCCCTTTATACCAAATTTAGAGAAATCCTTTCTTACCTGTTCCGGTGTTACACCTGCCTCTTTCCCAAGATTATATGAAAATACAGTATCAAATCCGAGTTCTTTTAAACTATTCAGGACAAGTCTGTAATGCAATAAACGGCTTATGTCTTTACTTCCGGTCAAGAAATCATTAATTTTTAAAGGATTTGCTTAAAAACATATACCCGATTCTTCCTGCTAAAAATTCACCAATAATGCATGGTTCCTGCAACAGCTACATGTCTTTTTATTTAAATCAATTTAATATAGGCCCCATAGTCGGGAAACATGATTTTTACCCCTTGGAGATAAATATAAAAAAATTATATTTATTGTGAACTATGTAACAAAAAAATCAAGGTGTCATTTTTAGATTTCACATAATCAATCATAGCCGTTTTCGTATCATAACAACTCAATAATTAAATATTGAAATTACAACAACATGAAGCAAGACGTAAAAACCGGTGTTTATTTCTGTAAGCATCTGAATGGACATCCGGATTCTCTAAAACTAGATGAACTGGCCTCGTTTGCCAGGGGAATGGCTGAGGTGGCGAAAGTCTGGGCTCCTTCCGATCTGAACGTGGATGATCCGGGCCTTGTGGCCTCAGCAATTAAAGAAAATCAGATCACCAGGATCATTCTTGCAGGTGATCGGACGGGATTCATTAAATCCGTAGTATCAAAAGCTATGGTGATGGCCGGGAACGATCCAAAGGATGTTATCATTGCCAGTTTCATGGATCACCAGGCAACCACTGCCAAAGATACCGACCTTGCCAAATCGGTGCTGGCATGTGCTGTACTTGATGTCCCCTTTGAACTGGCTGCCATTCCGGAAGAGTATGATGTACACCCCGATACACTGGTCATCGGAGGTGGGATCGCAGGGATACAGGCATCCCTGGAGATTGCCAATGCTGGTAAAAAGGTATTCCTTGTCGAACGTACCGCTACCATTGGCGGTCATATGGCAATGTTCGACAAGACCTTCCCAACACTGGACTGTGCTGCCTGTATACTCACACCAAAAATGGTGGAGGTAGGGCAACATAAGAACATTGAACTGATGACCTATTGTGAAGTTAAGGAAGTCACCGGTAATGCAGGGAATTTTAAAGTGAAAATACTTAAAAAAGCCAGGCGGGTTAATCTTGCTACCTGTATAGGATGTGGTATTTGTGCAGAAAAATGCCCGGCTAAGGCATCGAGTGAGTTCGATTCCGGCACAACCCTCAGAAAATCTGCCTATATACCATTCCCGCAGGCAGTTCCAAATAAATACGTGATCGATGCCGACAGTTGTATATATGTTGAAAACGGCAAGTGTGGTGTGTGCGTAAAATTCTGTCCGGTTGAAAACTGTATTAACCTCGACGAAAAAGATGAGGAGGTAACCATCGAAGTTGGTAATATAATCACTGCCACCGGTTTTAAGACCTTCGATGCGGGTCGTGCTGAACAATTTGGTTATGGTAAATTCCCGAATGTAGTCACCTCCCTCGAGTTTGAAAGACTTGTAAATGCTGCCGGGCCAACAGGAGGGTTCATCAAATTCAGGACCCAGGATAAGAAAGGAAACTGGATTTTTTCTCAGGAAAGTGAAGAACCCAAGAGTGTTGCCCTGATACATTGCATTGGCAGCAGGGATGAAAATTATAATAAATATTGTTCCAGGGTTTGTTGTATGTATTCCCTTAAACTTGCCCACCTGACAAAAGAAAAACTACCTGATGCTGAAGTATCTGAATATTATATCGATATGAGAGCATTTGGCAAGGGCTATGAGGAGTTTTATGAAAGGATTAAATCAGAAGGCATAAAGATTATCAGGGGGAAGACTGCAAAGATTAAAGATGTGAACGGTAAGCTTTTAATCCGGAGTGAAGACATTCACCAGGGAAGGATAATCGAGCAGACCGTAGATATGGTGATCCTGGCGGTTGGACTTGAACCCCGTGAAGATGCAGGAGAAGTGGCAAAAATGCTTGGACTGGAGCAGGATAGCGATGGCTGGTTCAATGAAACCAACTACCTCACAGAGCCTACCTCTACCTACCGCGGAGGCATAGCCATTGCTGGTGTATGCCAGAGTCCCAAGGATATCCCTGACACGGTGGCCCAGGCATCAGCATCTGCTGCACGTGTATTACAATCGATAATGAGAGGAAAGATCAGAGGAAACATAAAGGATATCCCTCTCGAAACAATTTTAAAAAATGCAAAAGAAGTCTCACCTTATAAATTGGAGGAACAAAAATGAGCACACGCATTGATCCAAATTTCAAAAACACGCTGACAGGCTATGGAAAGGGCGATTGGAATGAATGCTACCATTGTGGTAATTGTACTGCGATTTGCCCGTTGTCGGAGAATGGCTTTTTGTTTCCAAGGAAAGGGATCAGAGCCATTCAGATGGGTTTGAAAGATAAAATAGCAGGTTATGTTGACCCATGGTTATGTTACTATTGCGGTGAATGTTCTGAAACCTGCCCAAGGGAAGCCAACCCCGGTGAACTGATGATGACTTTGCGCAGGTATCTTACTGCCGTTTATGACTGGACAGGGCTTTCAGGCAGATTATATAAATCTTTTACTGCCCACCTTATCACCATGTTAGTATTGTTTGCAGGTGTCATGACTGCTTTTCTTGTATTTGCCGATTTCAGTGTACCACTGTCGAATGATGGGCTGGTTGAGATCAATAAATTTGCTCCCCATGGGCTCATTTCAACACTCGACCATATTTTACTTGGAACACTTTCCTTTTTCCTTCTGACCAACATACTGAATATGTTTGTTAAAGTGATCATCAGGGATAAAAGTGTGAAGATCCCGGTATATCTTTATTTTATCAAGGTGTGGGAAGCTATTTTTCATTTTGCCACCCAGGCCAGATTCTCAAAATGTGAAAGCAAAAGAGCCTACTGGTTTCTTCACTTTTTCCTTATGAGCAGCTACCTCCTGATGTTCACCATGATCATCTTTTTCCTTCCATGGTTCCAGACTGAAACAGTTCATCCCTGGTTCCATCCACAAAGATTGCTGGGTTATTATGTGACGGCAGGATTAATTGGAGGGACCGTTTACTTCCTGATCGGCAGGTTCAGGAAGAACAGGGAAATGTTTAAGTTCTCCCATCACAGCGATTGGATATTCCTTATCCTGCTATTTCTACTTGCTTTTACCGGAATTCTGATACATATATTCAGATTATCAGGAATGCCAACGGCTACCTATGTTTCATACATGATGCACCTGTCCGTTGAAGTTCCCATGGTTGTTACTTTTGTAGCCTTTTCCAAATGGTCGCACCTGGCTTACCGGCCACTCGGAATTTTCTTTGCCAATTTAAAAAAGGCAGCATTACGAACCCAATATAAAACGCAGCTAGCCCCTGCAGCTTAAAATTTCATGCTATGGAAGAACAAAGAATAGGCGTTTATGTTTGCTGGTGCGGAAGCAATATCGCCAAAATGGTCGATGTTGAAGCTGTTGCCGAGGAAATAGGCAAAATGCCCAATGTCGCCATTTCCAAGAACTACAAATACATGTGTTCTGATCCGGGACAAGAGCTCATTGTCAATGATATTAAGGAACATAACCTGACCCGGGTGGTTGTTTCGGCATGCTCTCCAAGGATCCATGAATTAACATTCAGAAAAGCACTTCAGAATGCCGGATTGAATCCATACCTTTTTGAAATGGCCAACATCCGTGAGCAAGTCGCATGGGTTCATGAAGACCGTGAAGAAGCCACCAGGAAAGCTAAAGCACTGGTCCGTGCTGCTGTGGAACGGGTTAGTTTCCATGAACCACTGGATAAAAGAACAGTCGAAATAGATCCTGCAACACTGATCATCGGAGGTGGGATATCAGGCCTTTGCTCTGCCCTCGAAATTGCGGATGCAGGGAATCAGATTTACCTGGTAGAGAGATCTGATAAGTTAGGTGGCCATGCAGCCAATATGGACCTGACCTTTCCGCATTTGCAGCCTGCAGGTCAACTGATCGAACCATTGATCAAACGGGTGAGCAACCATCCTAATATTGAAGTATTCCTGAACACTACCATTGATGAAACTTTTGGATACGTTGGAAATTTTGAAGCAGAAGTTGAAAAAAATGGTAAAAAGGTCCCCCTGAAATTCGGGAATATTATTGTTGCAACAGGACTCAAAACATTCGATCCGAAGGTCATTGATGTATATGGATATGGCAAGCTTCCAAATGTGGTTACCTCTGTTGAATTTGAGCAGATGCTGAAAAGTGGTACCATCCAGACGAAGGATGGTAAAGAACCGAAACATATTGCTATCATCCATTGTGTTGGAAGCAGGCATCCCGATTATCACGAATATTGCTCAAGGACTTGCTGTATGGTGGCATTGAAATATGCTAACCAGTTACGGTCTGCATTGCCCGATTCAAACATATATGATATATATGCCGATATGCGGGCATTCGGGAAAAAGTGTGAAGAATTCTATATGAATACAGCCAGGAGAAATATCCTGTTCCTGAACTTCGACCAGCAACAGGGATTGCCCCGGATTGATATGCCAGAGATAAGTAAAGCCCAGCCTTGTGACGGATGCGAAATGATCATTGAAATGAACGAAAGGCTTTCCGGTGAAAAAATTGAAGTACCGGCCGATCTCGTCATCCTAATGGTGGGTATGGAAGCACACGAAAGCGCCAAAGATGTGGCACACTCTGTGGGTGTGAGCATGTGCGGGAATCAGTTCTACATTGAAAGGCATCCCAAGCTTGATCCGGTAGCCACTACTACGGATGGTGTTTACATTGTAGGTGCTTGCCAGGGACCAAAAGATATCACCGATTCGGTTGCCCAGGCCCGTGCTGCAGCAGCGCGCGTACTTGGAACCATTGCACTCGGACAGGTTGAAGTGGAACTAACGACAGCAGTCGTAAATGAGGACATATGCTGCGGATGCCAAACCTGTGTTAAAGTTTGTCCTTATACAGCCATCTCATTCGATGATGAGAAGAATGTTTCTGTTGTTAACGAGATACTTTGTAAAGGTTGTGGAACATGCGGATCAGCATGCCCAACAGGTGCCATTCGAAGCAGGCACTTCACCGACAAACAGATAATATCCGAGATCCGTGGATTAATGCATCTGGAACTAACTGAAATGTAAATTATTAACATATTAAATCATGAGTTTTAATCCAACCATTGTAACATTCCTTTGTAACTGGTGTTCATATACCGGCGCTGACCTGGCAGGAACTTCCAGGATGAAATATGCCCATAATATCAGGATTATTCGCGTGATGTGTTCCGGCAGGGTGGAACCAACCTTTGTCGTGTCCGCATTTCGTGAAGGTGCTGACGGCGTATTGATTTGCGGATGCCATCCCGGGGATTGCCATTACCACGAAGGCAATTATAAGTGCCTCCGCAGATTCCACCTCCTGCAAAAATATATTCAGCAAATGGGTATTCATAAAGACCGGTTGCGCCTGGCCTGGATCAGTGCCAGCGAAGGAAAACAGTTTGCCGATCTGGCAGATGAGATGACTGAGGTTATAAAAAATCTCGGACCGTGTGAAATTAAAGAAGTCATGGAAACTTTATCATAAAAGGAGCATTATCCCATGGAAAA
Organism: uncultured Bacteroides sp.; assembly: GCA_964477295.1. Taxonomy (GTDB): domain Bacteria; phylum Bacteroidota; class Bacteroidia; order Bacteroidales; family SM23-62; genus CAYZEZ01. The sequence continues at coordinate 5,688 of CAYZEZ010000118.1, forward strand.
GAAAGAAACAAAACCTAAACTAAAAATGGCAGTATACTGGGGCGCAGCCTGCGGAGGTTGTTGCGTATCGGTACTTGATGTTCATGAAGCACTCTTCGACGTAGTCGCAGCCGCTGACCTGGTATTCTGGCCCATCGCCCTCGATACTAAATATAAGGATGTCGAAGCTATGGCCGATGGAGAAATCGATTTAACCCTGTTCAACGGTGCTGTGAGAAATAGTGAAAATGAGCACATTGCCCATCTACTGAGACAAAAATCGAAGATACTGGTGGCATATGGTTCATGCGCCCATATGGGAGGGATCCCTGGCCTGGGTAATTTCTGGAATAGGGAAGCCATCTTCAACCGGGCATACGTTGAGAGTGAATCGACAAACAATCCGGATGGGGTATTTCCTCAAACAGAATTTAAAGTCCCGGAAGGAGAACTTGAGCTTCCGGAGTTTTATAACGATGTCAGGGCATTGAACCAGGTAGTGGATGTGGATTACTATCTTCCTGGTTGCCCTCCTCAGACCGAAAGGCTTGTGGAAGTATTCATGGCAATCGTGACCGGGGCAGAGTTGCCACCCAAGGGATCGGTTGTAGGCGCCCTTGAAAAATCACTATGCGATGATTGTACACGTAAAAAAACCGACAATAAGTTAATTAAACACTTCTACCGGCCAACAGAGGTTCAGGATGACGGTGAGACATGCTTCCTCGAGCAAGGCATTATCTGCATGGGACCTGCCACACGGGGGGGATGCGGTTATCGCTGTATAGAGGGGAATGCACCTTGCCGTGGTTGCTATGGTCCACCGGTTGATGTAATCGATCCAGGAGCTAAAATGATGTCAGCCATTGGCACCATGATAGATGCTAATGATGAGGTTGAAATTGAAAAAATAGTTGCTACCATTGATGATCCCGCCGGAACATTTTATCGTTTCAGTATGCCCGGCTCAATATTCAGGAGGAAAATTTTATGAAACAGATTACCATTGATCCGATAACCCGTCTGGAAGGACACGGGAAAATTGAGATTTTCCTGAAAGACGATGGCGAAGTGGAAAATGTCTACTTCCAGGTCCCTGAATTACGTGGTTTTGAAAAGTTTTGTGAGGGCAGACCGGTAGAGGAACTTGCCCAGATAGTAACCAAGATCTGCGGTGTTTGCCCGGGTTGCCATCATATGGCTTCGGGGAAAGCTGCAGACGCTGTTTATGGTGTCGAACCACCCCCAACAGCAAAGAAAATAAGGGAACTGTTTTATATGGCTCATTTTGTGCATAGCCATATTGCCCATTTCTATGCCCTTGCCGCACCTGATTTTGTCGTCGGACCAACGGCCCCGGCTGCTGAAAGAAACATCCTTGGTGTAATAAACAAAGTGGGTGTTGAAATCGGGACTGAGGTCATTAAACAGAGAAGGATAGCACAGGAAATTCAGGCCTTGCTCGGAGGGCACCAGACCCATGTAGTCCTGAATATTCCTGGAGGGGTAAGGAAAGGCCTGACTGAGGAACAAAGAAAAGTGATTGAAGAACAAGCCAAAGGTTTTATAGAATTTGCAAAGTTCTCTTTAAAGATCTTCGATGATGTGGTCCTGAAAAATGAAACCTATGTCGACATCATTCTTAATGGTCCCTATGCCTTAACCCTTCACTCTATGGGGCTTGTAGATGAAAATAACAAGGTGAATTTCTACGACGGGAAAGTCAGGGTGGTTGATACAACAGGGAAAGAACTGTACAAGTATGCCCCTCCTGAATATACTGAATTTGTGGAAGAGAGGGTAGAACCCTGGAGTTACCTGAAATTCCCCTTCCTTAAGAAAATTGGCTGGAAAGGATTTGTTGATGGTCAGGATTCCGGTGTATACCATGCCACACCCCTCTCGAGGCTGAATGCATCAGACGGCATGGCCACTCCACTCGCCCAGGCAGAATATGAGAGAATGTATGACACACTTGGAGGCAAGCCTGTTCATGCCACCCTTGCCATGCATTGGGCACGGCTGATTGAATTGCTTTACTCAGCGGAAAGATGCCTTGAACTGGCAACGGATCCTGAGATCACAGGTACAAAATTGCGGGCTGCGCTGGATAAAACACCATCTGAGGGTGTGGGTATCGTTGAGGCTCAGAGAGGTACACTGACTCACCACTATATCACCGATGATAAAGGCATCGTCCAGAAAGTTAACCTGATAGTTGGGACTACTAATAATAATGCTGCAATCTGTATGTCCCTGAAGAAGGCTGCACAGGGACTCATCAAAAAAGGTGTTGAAGTGACGGATGGAACATTAAATATGATAGAAATGGCATTCAGGGCTTATGATCCATGCTTCTCCTGCGCCACACATCATCGTCCCGGTGAAATGCCTTTAATCCTCAATATCAGGGATAAGGACGGAAACCTGATCAATACAGTAAGCAGAAAATGAGACGATTAAAGTTTTCCGGATGAGGAGGAACAATGATAAACTGATCCTGGGCCTGGGGAATGAGGTTTTAGGTGATGAAAGCTTGGGTATTGATCTCGTAAAAGAATTGGAGAGTCAGGATATCTACCCCCTGACAGATTATCGTTTCTCCTATATCGGGGGACTTGAACTTCTGGAGTTTATCCAGGGTTACACCAAATTAATCATTATAGATACCATTGAAGCAGAAGGTGGGACCGAAGGGAGTGTGAGGACGTTTAAAACCGATGATAATAAGGAGACGCTGCATCTGTCTTCACCGCATGATATGAGTTTCAACACTGCCCTTTTAATGGGAAAGAAACTAGGATTTAAGATACCTGAACAAATAATGATCATTGCCATTGAGATCAGATCTGACCTGGTACTGAGAAATACGCTCAGAGAGAATATTCTGGCCAACTTTAATGGTATTCTTACGGAAACGAGGAATCATATTGAACAGTTTATAAGTATTACCAATACATGTTAATATAATCAGGAACCGTAGAATGAGAAGGTTTAATGCAAAGGGAATGTGGCTCTTTCCAAATGTGAAGAAAAAAAAGAAAGGCCATACAAAACAGCCGGACGAAGAATTAATTATCAAGGAATGTTATTGCCCTAACGGCCACAACCTTGTTAGTCCAAAAGTGGAAATTAAAGGATTTAATGGCATATTAATTAAAGTGACCAAGGGCAGGGAAAGTGGTTTCATTGCACTTAGTCCGGTCTGTGGAGATAAATCAAAAATTTCAATAGATATAGAACTCTCTGAAGGTGAGATAATTGAATTACTATGCCCTGTTTGTGATGTCCCGTTGCCGGTTTATGCACCCTGTGAGTGTGGTGGAGATATGATCACACTTTTCTGTGATAAACAGGGAAATTATTGTAATTGCATCGGAGTCTGCAACCGGGTCGGTTGTACTCACGCAGAACTCAAACACGGGAGCGAGTTATTCAATATATACAGGAGGAAAGGGGAAATCAGAGGAGGTTCAAATTATCTCGATTAAACAAAAGGAGTTGGTTCCCCGGCATGTATAGTCTTCAAATTCCTGATTTCTTCCTCCCCTCTTCTAACTTCTGTATCCTGTATTCTGTATTCTGTATTCTGATTTCCATTTTATGAACAAAGATCTTCCAGGTATAATCGTCACCGGTGCGTCCGGTTTTATAGGTAAAAACTTCATCGAAGCGAGTGCCAGGGATTTCAGGCTGTTCTGCCTGGCGCGCCGTTCCCAGAATGAAGCTGGGATACCCAGACATGAAAATATTCGGTGGTCACAGGTAGATGTAAGTGATTTTGCCAACCTCCAGGAAGTAGTCCAGAGTATCAATAAGTATGGTGGGGCTGATTTTGTTTTGCATCTGGCAGGATATTACGATTTCACTATGAAAGACCATCCCGCCTACCAGCTGACAAACGTTACCGGAACGAGGAACGTATTAAAACTGGCCCAATACCTGAACATTAAAAGATTCATTTTTGCCAGCTCACTGGCTGCCTGCAGGTTCACGAAAGATCCATCTAAAATCCTCCACGAACAAAGTGAACCCGATGCAAGGTATCCCTATGCGAAAAGTAAAAGGAAGGCAGAAGAATTAATTCACAACTACTCGGGCATGTTCCCTTGCAGTATCCTCAGGCTTGCTGCAGTATTCAGTGACTGGTGTGAATATCCACCGCTTTTTGCTTTCTTAAACACCTGGTTGACAGGTAAATGGAACTCAAGGATACTTGGAGGCCGGGGAACATCCAGTATCACCTATATCCATGTCAGTGACCTTATTAAGCTCATTCACATAATAATAGCAAAGACCGAAACGCTTCCCCGGATAAATACTTTTAATGCAAGCCCGGGCGGAACAGTTTCTCACAATGAATTGTTTAAAGCGGCTACAAGGTACTATTTTGGCAGGGCCAGGAAACCCATAAGGATACCGAAATTCATAGCTATGCCTGGAGTAATTTTCAGAACCGCACTGGGTAGCCTGCTCGGGAATAAACCTTTTGAACGTCCCTGGATGATCAGGTATATCGACAGGAAGTTAGTGGTAGATGCCAGTTATACTGAGAATACTCTCGGATGGAATATATCGCACCGAAACGACATACTGAGGCGTCTTCTGTTTATGATCGAAAACATGAAGAACCATTATGTAGACTGGACTGTCAAAAATGAGGCCCAGATGATCAGGACCACCACAAGGTTTAACCTGAAAGCATATGAGGTAATGCTAAGAAACAGAGACCTCGTCATAAACCGGATGTATGATTTTATTTACATTGCAGAGAACACTGATAGATTTGCCAACTACCGGAAAATGGATAACATGGTGATAAAATGGTACATAACCATGCTGTACCAGCTTATCGCAACCAGCATTAAAGTAGGTGATCGCATTTTAATTCGCAAATATATTCAGACCATTGCATATCGCCGTTATTCAAATGGCTTTCAGGTAAGTGAGGTTATCGATTTCATCAGCCAGTTTGAAAGGATTATTAAAGGGGAATTATTGATTGATCCGGAAACCACCAAAACTAAGGAACAGCTGTTAAACGCCATCAGCATAGCCATCCAGCTAAGTATTGATGAAATGGAAGAATCCTTTGAGACCTTTGAAAAACAACCTGCCGAGATGACACTTCTGCAAGAGAGAGGTCCGTTCCTGCAAAATGTAGGCAACCTGAAGCAGATCATTTCAGGACTTGAAGACACTTTCTTTGACAGCATCGAATCCGACCTGATGGCAGATTTTATTTCAATCCGCGATCAAATTCAGTAATCAACAAAATCGATAGCAATAATCATCAGGTTCAATCGACTGATTCAGGTAATCTCAAAAACAACATCAAAACCAGAATCCCCATGATAAAATCACCGGCACCTGAAGCTGCTACCATCCATATCCTGTCGATAAATAAATAATAGGAAAACAGAAACGCCGTTGCAGTGAATTTGAATATTATGGTCAGATAGATAAGTATCCTGTTTCTGCTAAGATCCCTTGCCGCTATAAAATATATAAGGGCCATTACAAGATGAAAAACTCCACCCTGAACTTTAAAGAAGGATCCCTCGTAATTATTATACCCAAAAAAATCAAGTGCGTCGATCGGAATGATCACAAGCGCAAAACCGACAATGAATGAATGCAGGGCAATCAGATAAAGCAATACGGAGAGAGTAAATGAGATTTTCATTTATTTAATTAAGCCGTAAAAAAAATGGAATTATTATGACTAAATTTAGAAAATAATTTTGATTCGCTCTAAATTAAATAATGCTCTTGCTAAGTATGACAAAAAACATTTTTTTTGTGCTTGATTAGAAATAATTTTGAGACGCCCTGATAGATTTATGTTATTTTTTTATCTTTATATGTTACATTTGTAGCATTATTTAATATCCCGCCTTAGAAAAATAAATATCAGACTAACATAATATGACCATCCAGAATCGGATAAACAGGCTGTTAAGCTACAAGCAATTATTGAACAGGTTCAAATCACTTGGACTGGTCAGGGTATTTTCTGATAATATTGCCGATCCACTTGGGATCTCAGCATCACTGGTAAGGAAGGATTTTGGAATGTTTGGAATTGCAGGTAGTCAGAAAGGTGGTTATACCATAGAATCCGTGCTCGGAAAGATCAATGAAATACTTGGAAGTAACGAGATTCAAAAGGTAATCATTGTAGGTGTTGGCAGGATAGGTGAAGCCTTAATGTCATACAAGGGTTTTCATAAAGATGGAATAAACATAATTGCGGGATTCGATATCGACGTTAAAAAGATGACCGAAAAAAATGATATCCCCGTTTTGCCTATTGAAAATCTTCCTGCATTTATCAAGAAGGAAGGAATAAAAGTTGCAATCATGGCAGTTCCTGATATTGCCGCCCAACAAACATTTGAAATTCTCAAATCGGCAAATATACAAGGGATCCTGAATTTTTCCCCGGTAAAATTCAAAAGTACCGACAAGTTAACCATTAACAATTTTAATATTGAAAATGAACTGATCAATCTGATCTATTTCGTAAATAAGGTCAAGGAAAAAGGACTCGAAATAAAAAACGCTAAAAACTAATACCCACATGGAAAAATCCATTCTGCAAATTATCGGTAAATACCAGGCTGATCCAAAAAGATTGATGGACATTTTGCTTGATATTCAACAGGAAAAGGGTTATATCCCAATTGAAATCAACCAGAAATTAGCCAATGCTTTAGGCATTTCCAAAGTTGATCTCGAACAGACCATATCATTTTATCATTTCTTTTCCCAGAAACCAACAGGCAAATATGCAATATTTCTGAACGATAGCGTGGTGGCTCATCTTATAGGCAGGGAAGCCATTGCAAAGACATTTGAAGAGGAAGCCGGTATCAAATTCGGTAATGTATCTGCCGATGGTTTGATAGGTTTATTCAATACATCCTGTATCGGGATGAGCGACCAGGAACCGGCTGCCTTAATCAATGGATTGATTTTTAATAACCTCACTTCTTTCAGGGTAAAGGAAATTGTACGGGATATGAAGGAGGGAAAACCAATTTTGGAAATGTATAAGGCTAATTATGGTGATGGAAATAACAGCAATGAATTAGTTCAATCTGTGGTTGGAAACCACATCAGAAGAAAAGGTCCGATCATATGGGATGAACATGTGCCGGGAGAAGGCTTAAGGAAGGCAATGGAAAAAAATCCCCAACAAGTAATCGAAGCAGTAACAACATCGGATCTCAGAGGACGAGGAGGAGCCGGATTCCCGACCGGGCTTAAATGGGAATTCTGTTCGAAATTCGAGGATGACCAGAAATATATTTTTTGTAATGCCGACGAAGGAGAACCTGGAACATTTAAAGACAGGGTGATCCTGACAGAGATGCCTAAACTGGTATTTGAAGGAATGACGATTGCAGCCTATGCCGTCGGCGCTAACAGGGGTATCCTTTACATCAGATATGAGTACAAATACCTGCAAAAATATCTGGAACAGTCGCTCGCGGAAATGAGAAAAGAAAAATTACTCGGGAAGGAGATAATGGGGCATAAAGATTTTAGTTTCGATATCCGGATTCAATACGGAGCCGGTGCTTATGTCTGTGGTGAGGAATCCGCACTGCTGGAATCTGCAGAAGGCAAGCGCGGAGAGCCAAGAGACAGGCCACCATTCCCGGTTGAAAAGGGTTATCTGGAAAAACCCACCATCATAAATAATGTTGAAACCCTCTGCTCAGTAGTAAAAATCCTCAAAAATGGACCTGACTGGTACAAGTCATTTGGAACCATTGAATCCAGCGGAACAAAGCTCTTAAGTATCTCAGGCAATTGCCGCTATCCGGGAGTATATGAAATGGAATGGGGTATCAGTATTTATGATATCCTTGAAATGGTTGGCGCACCTGATTGTCAGGCTGTACAGGTTGGAGGACCCTCAGGGCTTCTTATTGGTCCAAACGATTTTACAAGGAAACTATGCTATGAAGACCTTGCAACGGGAGGTTCTCTGATCATATTCAATGACAAGTGTGACCTGTTAAAAGATGTGGTTTTGCGATTCACTGAATTTTTCATTGAAGAATCGTGCGGATCATGTTCAACATGCCGGAATATGCCCATCCTGCTAAAACACAAACTTGAAAAGATCATATCGGGAAACGGCGTCATGCAGGATATAGATGACCTGGTTGAATGGAGCAAAGTTTTAAAATTCAGCAGGTGCGGCCTTGGTCATACGGCCGCTAATCCCATCACCACCAGCATTCGGAATTTCAAATACCTGTATGAACAGAAGGTGCAGAAAAACAGGAAGTTTGATACTGG
>CAYZEZ010000119.1:0-1291 GCA_964477295.1 uncultured Bacteroides sp.
AAGGTAGAGCCTGACCATCTCGGGGGTATCTTCAAACATATTGAGCTGTTGCACCCCGGGTATCAGGTGACTGAGCTTCACGCCGATCAGGCGGATCAGCATCCTGCGCTTGTACAACCTTTCGAACAGGTCTTTCGCCGCTTCCAGCAGCACATGGTCGAAAGAGGTGTAGGGGATATGCTTTTGCAAGGTATGCGTGTCGAAATTGGAATACCTTATTTTAATGGTTATGCACGAAGTCAGCCTTTCCTTCCTGCGCAGCTCATAGGCCAGCTTCTCGACCATGGTGACCAGCAGCTCTTTCAGGTAGATAACATCAATGGTATCCTTCTCAAATGTCCTTTCCGTGCTGATCGACTTTCTCTCGCTGTAAGGCTTGACAGGGGTGTTGTCGATACCGTTCGATTTTTTCCAGATCACGATACCGTTTTTCCCCAGCACTTTCTCCATCATCTCCATGGGGATCATGCGAAGGGTCTTTATGGTATCTATGCCCATAGAACGGAGAAGATGGTAGGTCTTGTCGCCGATCATCGGTATTTTCCGGATCGACAGGGGAGAGAGGAACGGGATCACCTGCCGGGAAGCAACCTGGAGCCTGCCATTTGGTTTGGCCTCACCGGTAGCGATCTTCGAGACCGTTTTGTTGACCGACAGCCCGAAAGAGATGGGCAGTCCGGTTTCCCTGATGATCTTTTCCCTCAGCTCGCCGGTCCATTTCATGCAGCCAAAGAACTTGTCCATCCCGCTGATATCGATGTAATGCTCATCCACAGATGCCTTTTCATACACCGGGGAGGCCTCTGCAATGATATCGGTAACTGTTTTGGAATACTGGCTGTACAACTCCATGTCGCCGCGGATAATAATGGCATCATTGCACATGTTCCTCGCCATCTTCATGGGCATGGCAGAATGCACCCCGTATTTCCTTGCCTCATAGCTGCAACTGGCCACCACACCCCGGTCTGAAAGCCCGCCGATGATAACCGGCTTTCCGTTCAGGCTGCTGTCCCTGAGCCGCTCTACCGATACAAAGAAGGTATCCAGGTCGAAATGGACTATATTTCTTCTCTCAAAGTCCATAAAAAATGATGAAAATTTTTGGTTTTAAATAATTTACACTATATTTGATTAATATTTAATCATAATTGGCGATTATAATATAATCATTTTGTTGCATCTTTGCAACAAAATGGAATATCGAATTATGAATTATGAAGGAGAAGAGGAAAAGGAGAACTCAGATTAATGATTAACGATTTTTGATTTATAATCTATAAGAAAAAGA
>CAYZEZ010000119.1:1391-13938 GCA_964477295.1 uncultured Bacteroides sp.
CGATTTTTGATTTATAATCTATAAGAAAAAGATTACAAGGGAAGAATTGGAGAACTCAGATTAATGATTAACGATTTTTGATTTATAATCTATAAGAAAAAGATTACAAGGGAAGAATTGGAGAACAGGTTGATTGATTTTTCTGCAGAAATCATCAAACTTGCTGAGTCTTTGCCAGGGAATGATGTTGGAAAATATTTTTCAGGACAGATCATTCGTTCAGGAACTTCACCTGCTTTAAACTATGGTGAATCACAAAGTGCTGAATCAAGAAAAGATTTTATTCATAAACTTAAAATCGTTATAAAAGAACTCCGGGAAACAATAGTAGCCTTGAAGATTATAAAGCGAATCGAGTTAATTTCTAATCAGGAGATGATTTCCAATTTAATAAATGAAAACAATGAGTTAATCTCCATCTTCGTAAAGAGCATTGAGACTGCATCCTATAACGACAAATCCGCTAAATCAAAAATCGAATATCGTTAATCATTAATCATAGATCAATTATGTATTTTTCTAACAACATCAAATTACTCCGCAAACGAAGGGGCCGCACACAGGATGAAATGGCACATACCCTTGGCATGAAACGATCCACCCTGAGCGGATATGAAAACAAGGTAGCAGAACCCGGGATAGAAGCGTTGACAGCAATTGCCAAATATTTCGGTATGGCAATGGATACCCTTATAAAAGTGGATATGTCACGCCTGACAGAAAGCCAGTTGTCGGAACTCGAAAGAGGGCTGGATGTATACCTTACCGGAGGTAAGATAAGGATTCTGGCTACGACCGTGAATGCCGACAATGAAGAAAACATTGAACTGGTCCCGGAAAAAGCAAAAGCAGGTTATACAAATGGATTTGCTGATCCGGAATTTATCAGTGAATTGCCGAAATTCCAGTTGCCCTTCCTTTCCCCGGGCAGAAAATACAGGACATTTCAATTATCGGGAGATTCTATGCTTCCTATACCTGATAAAGCCTGGGTGACAGGTGAATACCTTGCTGACTGGAAGGATATCCGGTCCGGTGGGGCATACATTGTACTTACTCTTGATGATGGTATCGTATTTAAAATTGTTGAGAACAATATCGAGGAGCAGCAGATCATTACCCTCTATTCCCTGAATCCATTTTATGAACCGTTCAATGTGCATGTAAACGAGATTCGGGAGGTGTGGAAATTCGTACATTACATTTGCTCGGAGATACCGGATCCTGTCCTACCCGAAGAAGACTTGCTGAAGACGGTAGTTCATCTTAAGCAGGACATGAACCGCCTGAAACAAAAATTCAAACAATAAAACTGCCTTATCCCGATAAATGCCTTGTCAATTATCCGTTGCAGTCGTTGCCTAAAAATGCGGATCGAAAATTAACGATAAAAGGTCAACGGTATTCAGGCATGGTCACATTGATCACCGATTACAGATTGCTGTTCACCGATCACTGATCTCAGTTCACCGATCATGGCTTAGCAGTGTAACTAATTCTGACTAAATTCGTCAATAAATTAAGGTTTTTCAGGTTTTATACAACCCTGAAATATTTAATGTGTCTTTATTAAAACAACCCGTTGTTTTAACAGAGTATAAATTACACCAAAACCCGGAACTGAATTACACATGGAACGCTATTTGCACATAAATTCCGCGAAATCCCCCGGGCAGCCGGGAACAGTTTTCACTTTTTATTATATGGTTAATGAGTAGAGATCGCAGCGTAATTATCATAGGAGCAGGTATTGGCGGACTTGCAACATCCATCAGGCTGGCACAACAAGGGTATAAGGTTAAAGTGTTTGAGAAGAACTCTCAACCTGGAGGAAGGTGTGGCCATTTTGAAAAAGAAGGTCACCGGTTCGACACCGGTGCCACTTTCCTGATGATGCCTGAAGTATACAGGAGCACGTACAAGGCCTTTGGCAAGGAAATATCATCGGAACTCGATCTTCACCAGTCGGACCCGATCTACCGGGTCAGGTTTAGTGCCGGTGTTGATATTCAATTCACTCCCGACCTTTCTGACCTTCAAAGACAGCTTGAGCGAATTGAACCAGACAGTTACAATAAATTCCTCAAATTATTGCACCAGGGACACAGGGCGTATAAGCTTGCCATGAAACATGTTATTGATCATAATTATACCACCTATTTTGACAGGGACATGTTAAAGCAGCTCTACATTCTATTCAGGTTCAATGCCTTTAAAAACCATTACAGATATATTAGCAGAAAGTTCAAACATGAAGCACTGCGTGATCTGTTTACGTTCCAGAACCTTTACCTGGGCCAAAACCCCAGGCAATCTTCCGGAATTTTCTTCTTTATGCCCTTCATGGAACTAACAAGCGGCGTATATTACCCAAAAGGAGGGATGCATGCAATCATTAAAAATATGGTTGGTATAGCCGAAGATTCAGGCGTCAATTTCCGGTTCAACACACCGGTTTCGGAGATCAGGGTGAAATACAGGAAAGCAGAAGGCGTGGTGATCAATGACGGAACCTTTATACCCGCAGATATTGTCGTTGCCAACGCCGACCTCCCATATGTGTATAACCAACTGATCCCGCAATGCAGAAAGGCCCGGAAAATCAACAGGATGAAATATGCATGTTCTGCCATCGCCTTTCACTGGGGAGTAGACACTGTATTCCCAGGTCTCGAGCAGCACAACGTATTCGTATTTAACAACCAGGAAGAACCTTTTAATACAATATTTAAAAAGAAAAGATTACCCGTCGAACCCGCGATTTATGTTCATTCACCCGTGCGCAGCGATCCCTCAGCAGCTCCTGAAGGACAGGATTCCATTTCGGCCATTGTACACGTGGGACATGTTGACGGGCAAACGGATGAAGAATGGCAGGAAATGAGGGATAATGCGAGGAAAATAATTATAAGCCGAATGGAGCAGGAGGGAATGAAAGATTTCGGGAAGCATATAAAATTTGAAGTTTGCCATACACCGAATAACTTCCAGTCGCAATTTAACCTCACAAGAGGTGCTGTATTTGGAAGCCTTGCCCATAATGTAATGCAAATGGCATATTTCAGGCCAGGAAACAGGCACGATAAATATAAAAATCTTTATTTTGTCGGGGCAAGCACACAACCAGGTGGCGGAATGCCATTATCTTTGTTATCGTCAAAGCTGGTTACCGAGAGAATTACAATGAATTACGGAAATTTAGCATGATGGAAAATGGAAACTGAAGCAAAAGAAATAGTCAGGCAGATTGATTTTGAGAAAATCAAGGACCATCCCAATATCCTGATAGCAGCCAGGTTTTGGGATAATGACCGTTACCAGGCTGCAAAAACTTGTTATAAGTTCATGCGCATGATCGATGATATGATCGACGACCGCAAAGCCGATGAGGCCACGATTAGCTGCATGGAAAAAAAGCTATTCATCGATAAAGTAAACAATTACATAGATTGCCTCGACGGGATTGACTTAAAAGATCCATTAGTTGAAGAGATTGTAGCAACTCTCAACACATTTAAAATACCTCTCAAACTCTTCCATACCTTTGCTAAATCGATGATCCACGATATAAATTTCGATGGATTCCAAACCTTCGGGGAATTCCTGGATTACTCGGAAGGGGCTTCCGTTTCACCAGCCTCCGTGTTTGTTCATTTATGCTGTCTTGGCAGGATTAACGGATGCTATATTGAGCCGCCTTATGATATCGTTGAAGTATCCCGTCCATGTGCCATATTTAGTTATATTGTCCATATCATCCGTGATTTCCAGAAGGATCAGCATGGTAACCTGAATTATTTCCCAAAGGATATGCTGACTAAGTATCATTTGTTACCGGCCGACCTGAAAGAAGTAGCAAAAGGCGGGCAGGTGCCGGATTCTTTTCGTGCCCTGATCAGCGAATATTGCCAGTATGCCGAGATTTACCGCCAGCAAACCCTCGATCAGATAAATCGCCTTACTCCTCTGCTTGAACCACGCTACCTGCTCAGCCTGCACATCATTTATAACCTTTACCTGCAGGTATATGAACGAATTGACTGTAAATCGGGGAGTTTTACAACGGCAGAGCTGAACCCAAAACCCGAAGAGGTACATGCGCGGGTCTTACGTGTAATTGAAGAAACACAGTGCTCCTGATCAGGTAGAATCAAAACTCGATACATAACAGGGCCTGGTTATCATTCTCTTTTTATCGTCCTCACTCCAGTTATAGAATTTGATCCTTATATCTGCCTTATCGGGATGTGTAAGCCGCGAAATTATGCCTTTCCTGACATGTTGTTTTAACATTGTCCTGAGGGGGGAATGTAAATCGGTATAGCAAAATGCAAAATTTGTTCCTTGCCGGCAACATACCGCCTCCAGCAGGCAGGATAGCAGATGTTCATAACCGGGTTTACAGTATATACCTTCAATACCGGCAAACCTGAACTCTTCCAGATTAAATAGTTTTGATAACCCGGGTATTCGTGGTATTATCTTGTGAAGTATGAAGCCTGATAAACCAGGTTTATAAATGATATTCCATTCTTCCGGATTGGCTTGCATCCCGGCAACAATTTCTTCCCCTTCCCGAATGATAAAATAGTTATCATTAAAAAATATGTACTGGTCAGTATACAGGGAATAATCCTTGTACGATTGTCGAAGCTTCTCTTTCATACCGGGGATAGCATCTGATGTAATCTTATGAACCCGTTCATCATCCTTGGGATTCAACCGTGTGAAGATGAAAACTTTTAAGCATCTGTATGGAAGAATTCCAACTTCGTCTCCCCATCTGGCCGATCGAAGGTTGTTCTCTACTATAAATCCATACAAAAGGCTCTTATTGTTTTGTTTTTCTGCCGTAAGCAAAATCTCCGGATTTGTGAAGTACTTCCTGATGGCATCCAGTATGATCCTGTTTGCGGCAGAATTATCCCTTTTAAGATTCCTCTGCCTGCCACCAGTAGCTCTCATGGGAGCCTTGATATGAAAATACCTCAGGTACCAGGCCGATATCAAAGTGTTTTCATAATATAATGTCTTGTGCACCAGGCATATAGTCCCAAGCAACCGGTTCGATTTCTTTAATGTTAGAAAATAGGGTTCCCCGAGGTGATCTAATTTTAGATGGAAGTTTGTATTGATAAAGGTTAGCCCTCCGGGCGTACCCTGGACCATCGATGTGAGATGGTCCTTAATCTCATCGTTGGGCTCTGTGGTTACTTCTACATCGAGCAAATGAAAGCTCTTGACTTTTTTTTTGCTGTCTTCCATAAAAACAAAAGGTTCGCCATTCAAAATTAGCGAACCCTGATGTATTTATGAAATGATTCTTACCGCAGCTCCCTGGGCTTTTTCCTGTCGCGCCAGTGCTTTTCAATGGCTTCCAGTGTAATCCCCTTGGTTTCTGGTATAAAGTAATACCCCCAGACCAGACCGATTACCCCGACACCGGCATATAATAGGAATGCCCCGGAAGGTGAAAGGACGTCAATCAGGGTAAGGAAGGTGAAGGTAACAATAGCATTAAACAGCCAGTTTGAGAGGGCACCGATACTCATTCCTATTCCCCTGACTTTCAGCGGATAGATCTCAGAAATGATTAACCAGCCAAGAGGTCCAAGGCTGATGGCAAAGAAAACAATATAAAGCAATACGAATCCAACGGCAAGCCACTTGACGCTTTCGCCTATCGTATCTCTCAATGCGAAGCTTGCAGCCAGGGCAACAAGTGAAAACACAATACCGGAAAGGCCGATGAAATAAAGTTTGCGTCTTCCGATCCTGTCGATAATTGTCATAGATAAAATGGTGAAAAGCACATTGACCACACCCACGCTGACAGAGGCGCCTATCTGCGCAACCTTGCTCTCAAATCCTGCATTTTCGAATATCTCGGGACAATAATAGATCACCGTATTGATTCCAACAAACTGTTGAATAAACATGATCCCGATCCCGATAAACAAAGCTGTTCTGAGCCAGGGTGAAAAAATCTCCTTCCATGATTTTCCGCTCTCCTCGGCCAGTTTGATCTCATGCTTCATCTCATCAATGGTGGATTCGATCAGCTCAGGTTCCTCAAGCCTTTCAAGTATCTCCCTTCCTTTCTTCTCTTTGCCTTTTCCTATTAAAAATCTTGGAGTTTCAGGAAGGAAAAGCATTCCAATTAACAGGATACCTGCCGGAACAACGCCTATAATAAACATGGGCCTCCATGATTCCAGGTCGGTTTCACTGGCAAATCCACGGTCGCTGAGGTACGAAACAAATATCCCCACCGTGATAAGCAACTGGAAGGAGGAGACCAGCGCTCCCCGGTTCTTTGTGGGTGCAATTTCTGCAATGTACATCGGAACTGTATACGATGAGATGCCGATGGCTATTCCAATGAATAAGCGTCCTGCAAATAAGCTTTGCGGAGTGCCTGACATTCCTGTCCATATTGCGCCAATAGCAAAAATTACAGCCGCTGCCAGGATAACTTTTTTCCTTCCCAGGACATCTGTTATACGGCCGCTGAAAGCTGCACCAAAAATGGCTCCGATCAATCCGGCTGTAGTGATCCATTCTATCTGCTTATTACCAAGCTCCCAATACTCCCTGAAAAAAGGTTTGGCACCGGAAATGACGCCGGTATCAAAACCAAATAATAAGCCACCTGTCGCTGCAATTGCTGCAATAACTATGACTAATGTTTTTCTTTGCTTAGTACTTGCCATAATTTGTAATTGTGTTTTAGGTTAGATGATTTTACTAGGGATGAATGTTGCTATATTTTAAAGCCCCGGGTACGCGGGGATGTTCGATTATATCAATCCGTTTCGCTTATCCCGCAAATTGCTAACCGAACGAACAAATGTACTATTTGTGGATTAAATTATGGTTCAACCAAATCTTTTTATATTAATTCCAAATAATCCTGGGACATGTAATCAGACAGGATTATTTTGGATCATCATCGCGATTTCAAAAAAAATGTTCTAATTTTCAGTTTCTTTAAAATCCTTTAATTACAAAAGCATAACATCATGAAATTTCGCAAAAGTTCTGCTTCAATCCTGTCATTCGGGCTGGTCCTGTTTTTAATGATTCCGGCCGCCGCCCAGCTCAAGACCCCAAAAGAATTCTTTGGCTTTGAACCAGGGTCTGACAGGAACCTTTTTACTTACGAACAACTGATCGATTACCTGAAGTTAGTGGATAAGGAATCTTCCCGGGTATATTTGAAAGATATCGGGAATTCGCCGGAGGGCCGGTCGATGTATATCGCTTTTATCTCTCGTAAGGAAAATATATACGACCTTCCAAAACTAAAGGAAATCAATAAAAAACTGGCTCTCGATCCGAATCTTTCTGAGAAAGATAAAGCTGAAATGATCAGCCAGGGTAAGGTGTTTTTGTTATCCACCATGTCGATGCACTCCACTGAGGTAGGCCCGTCTCAATCTGTTCCCCTGATTGCCTATGATCTCGCTACAACCTCGGATTCCCTTAAGCTTAAATGGCTTGATGATGTGGTTCTTATGATTGTACCCTGCCATAATCCGGATGGCATGGATATGGTTGTTAACCATTATCTTAAATACAAGGGAACAAAATATGAAGGATCGTCCATGCCGGGTGTTTACCATAAATATGTCGGTCACGATAATAACAGGGATTTTGTTACCCTTACCCAGGAAGATACGCGGGCCATTGCCAGTATTTACAACCTTGATTGGTTCCCACAGGTTATGATAGAAAAACACCAGATGGGATCTACCGGTGTACGTTACTTTGTGCCCCCTATGCATGATCCAATTGCGGAAAACGTACCCGCAGAGTTATGGAACTGGACAAACGTTTTTGGGTCAAATATGGCCAGGGATATGACACAGGAAGGGTGTGCCGGAGTTACCCAGCACTTCCTTTTCGATGACTACTGGCCGGGATCGACAGAAACCTGCATCTGGAAAAATGTCATCGGTATGCTTACTGAAGGAGCCAGTGTCAAAGTAGCTACTCCTATTTTTGTCGAACCGAATGAGCTGGGAGTTTCCGGGAAGGGTTTATCGGAATACAAGAAGAGTATCAACATGACTCTGCCGTGGGAAGGCGGATGGTGGCACCTGTCAGATATTGTTAAGTATGAAACAGTATCACTGATGTCGATTGTTAAAACTTCCTCATTGCACAGGGAAGACATATTAAAATTCAGGAATCAGGTGTGTATAGATGAGGTGGAAAGGGGAAAAACCCAGGCTCCCTATTACTATATTATGCCTGCCAGTCAGCATGATCCCGGAGAATTGGTCAAGCTGGTCAACCTGCTTCGGGAACATGGCGTATCGGTTTATCAACTTACAAAGGACATAACAATTAAAGATCATTTATATTCTGCCAATTCGATTGTGGTCCCGCTGGCCCAACCGTTCCGCCCGTTTATCAAGGAGGTGATGGAAGACCAGGAGTACCCGGTCAGGCACTATACCCCAGGTGGTAAAGTCATTAAGCCATATGATATCGCTTCATGGTCATTACCCCTTCATTTTGGCGTGAGGGCCGATGAAATAGAGGTGCCATTGGAAAACCTGGAAGAATCATTGCAGATGATAAAAGAATCTTTCAACCTTAATCATATGGCTTCGATGGGTGAGGGATGGGTTCTTTTTCCGGTGGAACGAAATGAGAGCTTTCTGGCAGCCTTCAAGCTGATAAAAGAAGGTGTTGCAGTAAAACGACTGAAAAGTGATCTGCAGTATGGGAATAGCACATTCAGTAAGGGAAGCTTTGTAGCGGAAGTGAATAGCAAGACAGAAAACAAAATAAACAAACTGGTTATTTCATTATCTGTTGATCCGGTTGGATTAGGAAAAAATGTCGAGTTTCAGAGTACGCCTGTAAAAATGCCCCGGATTGCACTCATCGAAACCAATTTCCATGACATGGACGCAGGATGGACCCGTTATGTATTTGATTCTTACCAGATACCTTATAAGGTAGTGAAACCGGGCGACTTCGCAAAAACCGAATTCGTTGAGGAATTTGATGTGATTGTATTCCCCAGCTCATCCAAGTCGATTCTTATGGAAGGTAAATATGGATCGGCCGGTAACTATCACATAACCAGCTATCCTCCCGAATTCACAAAAGGCATTGGCAAGGAAGGAATGAAGAAACTTATGGATTTTATCGGGAAAGGAGGCAATATTATTGCATGGGGCAGTTCAACAGAGTTATTTAAAGGAGCATTGTCAATTGGTGAAGAACCCGGTAAAGAAGATTTTCAATTGCCTTTCACCGATCAGTCCGACCAGTTGAGCAAACAGGGATTGTATATCCCGGGATCACTGGTAAGGATAAATATTACCAGGGACCACCCGGTTACCCTTGGGCTGGAGAAAGAAATTGGTGTATTTTACAGGGGCAAACCTGTGTTCCGGACCTCCATTCCTGATTTTGATATGGACAGGCGGGTACTGGGCGTAACACCTGAAAAGGAGATCCTTAAAAGCGGATACATTGAAAAAGAGGAACTGCTTGCAAATAAATCACTGATGATCTGGATGAGAAAGGACAAAGCACAGTTTGTATTCTTTGCATTCAATCCGCAGTTCAGGGCATCCACGCACGTATCGTATAAGTTGTTGTTTAATTCAATATTACTGGAGAAACTATAAACCATCACTTTTAATTATGCTTTATTGAATTCAGAATATCGATTAACGAATGATGAATTATGAAGTGAATAATCCAGAAATTTATTTACAGACAAACCAACCAACAGACATACAGATAAACAGATAAACTGATTAACAGATCAACCAACAAACCAAAACAATGAGAAGGAACGTCGAAAAAAAACCGGGATTTAATCTGTTCTACCTGATCATCATTGCGGTCATCCTGATTATCATACTTTATTATGTAATGAATCCGATAGATAAAAAAACTGCGCCTTTCACCCAGGATTCGAAAAAGATTGAACTCTTCAATAGCCACGACCTCTCAAACTGGAGCTTTTTCCTTGTCGATTCCATGGTGGACCCATCGATTATATTTTATGTACAGAATGATGTCATCCATATCAAGGGAGAGCCTTTCGGTTATATGAGGACCAAAACAGAGTACCAGGACTATAAACTGCATCTCGAGTGGAGATGGCCTGGTGAGGAATCAAACAGCGGGGTATTCCTGAATATTCTCGGTCCTGACAAGAAATGGCCTCCAGCCATCGAGTGTCAGCTCATGGCGGGGAATGCAGGTGATTTTGTATTCCTGGGAGGATCCGATGCCGCGGAAAGGATCGATAAAGAAAAGCTTGTCATTGAAAAGACAGGGGAGAGCAGTGAACTGGAGCCCGGTGAATGGAATGCATATGATATTATCAACAGGAATGATTCCATTATGGTTTATGTGAATGGCATGCTTCAAAATGTTTGCACCATGCCTGTTCCGGGTAAGGGATATATCGGATTACAGAGCGAAGGATCAGCCATTGAATTCCGCAATATTTACTTGTTCTCGTACAACTAGATAGTTGCAAGTTACCGGATACGGGTTGTGAGGTTCCAGGAGAATATGGACAAACATAACCTCTTAACTCGTGTCATCTTACCCTTTAGTTAAAAAACGTTAAACTTTCCTCGTTTTTCAGATCCCGGCATATTCTTTGGATTTCATGGCTGTATCAAACAATATACAATCATGAAAAAACAAAAAAGCACAGGGATCATCCACTCCCTGGTCATTCTGACGATCTGCCTGGTTCTTTTTCAAGCCAATACCATCCCAACCAATGAACAGGCGAGTTTTACCTGCACCGAGAACATAGATTCTGTTCAGGCTTTTAATACAAAGCTTTTATCCTTGTATAAGGAAATATATTCCAATCCCGCACTTCAGCCATCTTCTTCATTCAGCCAGGGGCATATTGCCGGTGCTGAACTGCGCGAATATCTTCATAAAACCGATTTCGGCTATATGATACAATTGCCTGGAAATACACTGGTGCCATCTCCTGTCGTTTATGACGGGAAAGTCTATCTGAGCGGGGGATTTGGAAGCAAGCGATATTATGCGTTCGATGCATTAACCGGAGAGCATATGGTGGCCTGGGACCTCGATGATGATGGTCCATCCTCTGCCGCCATCCACGATGACATAATGGTTTTTAATACTGAATCGTGTACCATTTTTGCTGTAGACCTGAAGACCGGTGAGCAATTATGGTCGTGGTGGCTGGGTGATCCCCTGATGTGTATGCCCACTATATCCCGCGGAAGGGTTTTTGCTGCATACCCGGCTGGTTTTAATTATTCAATGGATCAGACCCTGGAAGAAAAGGGGCTTCATGATACTATTAAACAGGAATATTATAATTTATGCGCCGGCCTTTCGCATGTACTGGCAGCATTTAACCTCAAAACGGGAGAGATCCTGTGGCAGCGTTGGATTGACGGGGATATCATGTCGGCCCCTGTTGCAGACGGAGGCAAGATCTATGTGACCACTTTTGCCGGTACCCTGTATACTTTCGCTCAGTCAGACGGAGAACTGATTTCAGTGAATGCCATGCGCGCCACCTCGGCTCCGGTCATCACAGAGGATGGAATTTATGTTAGCAAGCGCGCAGATGGGAAGGGAGAAAGGGTTGCGGAAGAACTTGCCAGGTTCCAGCAAAACAGCTATGTGGCTGATAAAAAATACAATAAAAAATATGCGCCTTACCTTGATAAAAATGTTCAGCTTGGATCGCAGATGAAATCCGAGTCTATGGAGATGGATGCGGGCAATGGTTTTACAGGAGGAGCCCCGGCTTCTTCAGGATGGCAAAAGGCCAATGATGTGGTAGGGCAGTCCAATGTATCCTCCCTTCAGTCATTCCAGGGCTCAAGAAGCCTGCACTACATGGATAAAAACTATTCAACTATGGGTAACGAATTGATCTGTACAGATCCGGAATCAGGGAAAAAAGTCTGGAATATAACATTGGAAGGCCAGACAGAGGTCAGCGGTGGATTTATGGGGACTCCTCCGCTGGAAGCCGGTGGATACATCGTAATTGCTACCTACAATGGAACGATCATGGTGCTTGATGCAAAAACAGGTGCAACGGTCAAAGAGTATGATATTGAGAATTCGATCCGTTACCAGCCGGTTGTAGACAATGGTTGGGTCTACGTAACTACCACAAACAGTAAGATGTTCGCGATCAATACAGGGATGAAGGATCTAACCGGCTGGCCCATGTGGGGAGGGAATGCTGAGAGGACCAATAAATCGCTACAATAATCAGAGATTGCAGAAACTTTAAGTGTTAAATTATGATTGAAGTGAAATCCATTGTTGCAAGTTACAAGTTACAGGTTGCAGGTCAACAACCTGTAACCTGAAACCTGAAACCTGTAACCTGAAACCTGTAACCTGAAACCTGTAACCTGAAACCTGTAACCTGTAACCTGTAACCTGTAACTATTCTGAGGATAGTAACTTCAGGGCTTCAGCAACCGTTTTTACCGGCATCTTACAAACCCGATCGCGACAAACATAGATATTTGTTTCACCCCCGATA
>CAYZEZ010000120.1:0-13643 GCA_964477295.1 uncultured Bacteroides sp.
GGGCGGTACCAACCAGGATGGTACAAAAAATGAAAAGTATTGCAGCTACTGCTATGCAGATGGATCATTTAAGGATGATTTCACCAATCCGAAGCAAATGGTCCGGTTAGTAAAGGAAAAACTCAAAGAGCAAGGTTACGGACCAATAAAACGCTGGTTCTATTCCTCAGGCATTCCGCATCTTGAAAGGTGGAAGGGATAATAATTTTCCGGAATCCTTATTAATATCTCCGTTAGCGAAGATTAATCCAGCAATCTATCCGAAATATTTTAACTTTATTAGTTTACGCATATATTCAAACGAGGTATAGGAGAAACAGAATTAGTTTGTGCAAACTACTAAGTTTGATTAATGAAGAGGGTGCCAGACAGTATTTCACTTCCTTGTCCTGTGTTTAAATATATTCCGGCTTTCTGGTTTAAAATTACATGCTCAATCCTGATATCACTAATATTTTGCTTTCAGGTTTTATCTCAGAATCTGGAAATTAAGGCAAGAGTAATTGATTCTTCAAGCCTTGAGCCGGTAGCTTTTTCCACTTTGTATATTGATGAGAATTCCGGAACCATCTCCGACGAACTGGGATTTTCCCGGATGCTGTTTTCACCTAGTGAATATAGATGTTATATCCGGCAGCCTTTCTAAAAAATCGATCTCCTCAGACAGAGATCAAACCGACGGCAGGGTTGTTGTCCTCTTTGGAGGGGATAAAAGAGGAGGGTGTGTCTGTTCACTCTGAACACTATTATAATGTTACGCTGACGAGGGAATAACCGGTATACTATTTGTTTAAATACCGTTTCCTATATATTGAGCTTATAATGAAATAGGGGAGGATCGGCAAAAGTCTCACAACCAATTTATTCAACACTCCGGGAATACACTCAGAACGGTTTCTGAGCAATGCATCCACACCAGCTGCTGCAACTAATTCCGGGGACTTAACTAAACCTTCTCTTCTGTTTCCGATCCCGAAACCGGTATCATCATAGAAGGATGTGTCGGTTGCACCGGGCAGAAGGCATGTCACGTTAACACCATGAGGTCTCAGCTCAGTCCGGATCGCACGGGTAAAATGACGGAGGAATGCTTTGGAGGGGCCATATAGGGAAATTATTGGGTAGGGCATTACTGCCGATATAGATGATACATTTAATATATACCCTTTATTTTTTGCGACCATCTGTTCCGCGAACAATCTGCATAACAACGCCGGTGTGGTTATATGCAGGTTCAGGATACGCTCTACCATGACTGTCTCGGCCATAATAATTTCACCATAGACCAGCATCCCGGCATTGTTTACAAGCACTTCAACAGGGAAGCTGTTGTTTATGCAAAATGAAAAAAGGGTATTTGCTGAATCTGCCTGTGCAAGATCCATTCCCAGTGTGATAACCGAAATGCCATGGTTTTGCTCAAGATCGGTTTTCAGCACGTTCAACCTGGAAACCTGGTTACTAACACCTATTATATTGTATCCTTTTCCGGCAAGAACATTTGAAATATGCCTGCCAATTCCTGAACATGCTCCAGTAACAAGTGCGAAAATACCCGTAGATCCCATTTGATTAATGCTTACTCCGAAAATTACAAAACATTCTTTCTAATACACAAGGAGTCGGATATTTACTTCAGAATAAAACCTTCATGTTAAAATAGCTTTGGACCATTCTAAAAAGTCTGGGATCAGCATTATGCAATTATTATGAAAAGGCCGATTTGAAAACATGCATATTTACCCTGTTTTTCATGAGGTAACTGTAATTCAATCAAGCTATTCAAAAAAATATATCTGTAACTTTACATATTCACAATTGGTTTTCTCAGTACGAATTTAGAAGAAAAGACATGCCAGAACAGAATAATTAATAAAAATCATCAATAATGAAATCAAAAAATATATTTATCAATTTTATTCTTTCAAATTCTGGAATAATTTTAATCAGTTTGTTAATTAGATGTAATCCTCCAACCCAGAAAATAGTAAATGAGGGTTATGGTGATTATTTACTTGTTCCAGCCGGAAAATTTCTAATGGGCGATAATTTTAATGATGCATTTCTCGATTCAAATGGAGATTCTCAGGAAAAACCAGTTCATCCTGTAAAATTAAAAGCCTGTTATATTGGCAAATATGAAGTAACAAATGAAGAGTTCAGGAAATTTGTTGATGACGGTGGATATATAAATTCCGATTACTGGACAATAGAGGAATGGGAAAGAGCATCAAGTGAGGCAGAAAAAGATAGAAGGAATAATCCTTATGGCAACATTATCACATACAGTTATGGCAGACAACCAGAGTTTTGGAATGATTCCGCATACTATGGAGGTGGGATTACAGGGAATGAGAATTTCCCAGTAACAGGTATTAACCAGCATGAAGCAAATGCCTATTGTAAATGGCTTTCAGAAAAAACAGGAGCCACATACAGGCTTCCGACAGAAGCTGAATGGGAAAAAGCAGCCAGAGGAACTGATCAGAGAAGATTTCCATGGGGGGACTATATAGACAGGTGTTTTGCAAATTATAGAAGTGGCGATCCTTATGAAACTAATCTATTAGTGACAGGTGGATTGACACCTGTAGGATACTATAAAGGAACTAGTTATAAGCATCCTGATGGCAAACAAATATTCATTACTCATGATAATGCATCTCCTTATGGCGCATATGATATGGCCGGTAATGCCTGGGAATGGGTAACTGACAGATGGGATCCAAATTATTACTCACGATCTCCTGTTGATAATCCAACCGGCCCAGCATCAGGCGATAATATTGAAGGTATTCGTAGTCCAAAATATGGAGACTTTGTAGCCAGTATTCGAGGTGGTTTTTGGATGGATGGTCAGGGAATTATGAACATGAACTCTCTTCGAAGCGCATACCGTGGAATGGTTTTTAGTGGCCCGCGTATGCGAAATTTCGAAATAGGATTCCGATGTGTGAGAGAAGTAAATTAGAATAGAGTAAAAACTAAAATAAAAATATAAATTAACACCTGCCGAGAGCAGCTAAACCATATTGCTGATGAACGCGTTAGCGCTAAGAAAAAGAACAAACCTTAGCTCAATATACCGCCCAATGAAAATTGATAGTCAGAAGATCTGGAGTTCAAAAAATAACAAATTTCAAATAAAAGGCTTTTCACCCAAAAGTTTTTGAAAATATATGTGTCAAAAGTATACTATTTAAAATTTGACAGAAAGTATGTAATGACAGACGAACAATTAATACAGGGAATTGTAAGCGGAGAGCAAAAATATTTTAAGGAAATTATAGATAAGTATCAATCTTTGGTTTTAAACACCTGCAATAGTTTTCTGCATAGCAAAGAAGATGCGGAAGATATTACACAAGAAGTTTTTATCGAAGTTTATTTATCCATTCACAAGTTTAAGGGCAAGGCAAAGTTGTCAACCTGGCTTTATAGAATTTCTGTCAATAAATCACTGAATTATATACGAAGCAATAAAAAAAGAGGAATTGTTAAAAGCATTGAAAACTTTCCACCCGGTGATCATAATACGGAGCTTCACCTTTCAGATGATAGTTCTCAATATTATGATATTGCACATATTCAGGATAAAAAAACAGAATTACTACATGAATCAATAAATGCACTTTCAAAAAACCAAAGAATAGCATTCACTTTGAGCAAATTTGAAAATTTATCTTATGATCAAATTTCCGAAGTTATGAATTTGTCGCTACCCTCTGTTGAAGGCCTTATTCACAGGGCAAAAATAAATCTGCAGAAAAAAATATTAAATTTTTACAAAAAAAAATGAAATGAGGCAAAAGTTATTCAAACAACTTGTGTCAAACCACTAAAGCAAATTAAGATGAAATGTAAATTAGTTCAGAATAAATTAATCTTCTATTCAAATGGCGATCTTAGCAGTTCCGAAAATAAGGAGATCAAAACTCATTTACAGAATTGTGAAAATTGCTATGCCCTTTACACAGAATTAGAAACAACTTTAATTCTGATTGAGAACAAGAAAACTATTGAACCTAATCCGTTTTTATATTCAAGGATAAAACAAAAATTGGATAACCTGGAAAGTAAAAAAGAACAGGCTACTTTCAATCCTGTTTACAAAAAAATTTTACAACCTGTTATCTTATCATTCCTTTTGGTTATTGGCCTTTATTCAGGTGTAAGACTCGGAAATACTTTTAGTATAAAACAGCAAGATATATTATCGGTTTCTCAAACAACAGAATTTTATCTCAATGATCTTCAACAAGAAAAGCTTGAAGTTTTATTATTAAACGATTAACCACATTATCATGATTAAAATATACAATAAAAGCCTGTTAATCTGGATAATTGTTATTCTGGCAGCAACAAATATTTCAACAGTAGGAACTATAGTTTATCATGTTTATTTTCAAGAAAATACAGTTCAAAAAAATAGTTCAGTACAAATAAATATTCCTGATAACCATCTTGGCAGATTTCTTAGAGACGAATTAAATTTGAATTCTGAGCAGCACCAGCAATTTAGAAATTTCAGACAGAATTTTCACGAGCAGGCAAATTTGCTAACCAGGAAAATGCAAGTTAAGCGTAATGAGATGATGGCTGAACTTGAAAAAGTGAATTCTGATACAATACACTTAGGTAAACTTGCTAAGGAAATTGGCAATATGCATACGGAACTAAAACATTTAACTTTTGAATATTATCTCGAAATGAAAAATATTTGTTCAGATGAACAAAAAGAAAAGTTATATCAAATTTTTAAAGCAATGGTAAATCAAGATGCTGAAATTAAAATGCCGGATAAAAAGCAGATTAATCCTGGTAACTGAATGTACCTGAGCTTTATAAGATGTATCAAATGATAACCCTTAAAATTTAATAAAAATGAAAAATTTAAAATCTAAATCAATCGCAATACTAATCGTGGCAGTATTGCTTAGTGTAAATACAAACATTTTTGCTCAAAGAGGAAACGGTAAAGGTTATGGGCAATTTAATGAAAACGTCAAAGTCTATTTCTGCAATAATATCCCAAATTTAACTGCCGATCAAATAACAAAAATTGACAAATTAAGAACTGCACATTGGAAAGAAATGCAAAATAGCCATAATCAGTTAGCAGAAAAAAGAGCTCGCTTACAATCTTTACGCACTGCTGATGATGCTGATATAAATTCTATTAATGAGACTATTGATGAAATAAGTGTTATTCAGGCAAGTATGCAGAAAAACAGGGAACAGCATTTTCAAGATATAAGAATTTTACTAACTGAAGACCAGAGAGTATATTATGATAATTTCAAGAGAGGCAGAGGAAACGGACAGAGTAACGGCAGAGGGAACAGAATGTGCAGAGGTAATGGTATTGGTTATGGCCGAGGAAACAGTCAATGCAAAAGAAACTGGTAAATCAAATTTTAAATAGGTTTTACAAAGCTACTGAGAAGAATCTTAGTAGCTTTTTTTTACTGAATGAGAAATCCAAAACAGGTTAAATATTGTACTTTTAATAATATGACAAAATAGTATAATAAGCATACCGGTATTGTGGTAGTTTATGAATGCTCACCGGCAATAACAGCACCTGTATCAGATAGCCGCATTAGGGTCATTAATAAAATGAAGTAGAAAAATAAATATTGTCGAATTTAACTTGGATTTAAGTAATGAAAGGCCACGTGCCATGGCTGCCAACCGTTCCCGAACAACATGCTATACGCACTTTGGTTCAGCCTTTGTGGGCCTTACAGTTTGCTCGAGCAAGCTCGGCAGACTTCACCTCAGTTCGTAACTCCGTTTAGCGCTCCGTTGGGCGCTATGCTGAAAAAACTCACAACTATGAATGATATTACAATTAAGCCGATTGGTTATATAAAAAATGACAGGATTGAACCGGTTGATGATAACTGGTCGTCAATTGAATCAATCATAGAGTTGATTGAAGATTTACCGGCCGAATGTTTCGATGGGATTGAGCAATTCTCTCATTTAGAGATACTTTATCATTTCAATAAATCGACAAAAACTTTTATCGGAAGCGAGCATCCAAGAGAGAATAAGGATTATCCTAAAGTTGGGATTTTTGCGCAAAGGAAAAAGGATAGACCAAATCATATGGGAGCAACAATTGTAAATTTAGTAAGTCGTGAAGGGCGTAAATTGATTGTTAAAAATCTTGATGCGATTAATAGAACGCCGGTTATTGACATTAAACCGGTTTTTATCGAATATCTACCAAAGGGAAATGTGCAGCAACCAAAATGGACAAACGATTTAATGAAAAACTATTGGTAAAATAAATTCATATTAAAGATGAAACAGTACTTTTCACCTTTAAAACTCAAGAATACATTGTCTTTGGTTGGATTAATTGTAGTTGGATTTGCTTGGATTTTGATTGACCGGATATTTTTACCTGTGAGAAAATCTTCCAAAATATAAGAATAGTGATAAATCATATTTTTCCTATATTTGTCATTGTACATATAAAATTGAATAAATTAATTTGCTTGATAGAAGTATAAATAACAATGAGCTATAGAATTTGCAGAGTTATACTTGAATTACAACTGTATACTTTTTAAAAAGAAAATAATGGCTTCAGTAAATCGGCGTAAATTTCTTATAGGACTTTCAGGATTCACATTTTTTAACTTGTTTGCTTATTCTCTGGGAAAGTCTCCTGATGATAAAAAACTAAAAGAAAATATGGAACACTATGACATGCAATTAAGACCACACCACATTCTTGATATTATATCTGATCACGGACTGGGCATAGAATATCAACCACACCCCTATGGACATTCTCTGCATATTGTTGCCCCGGATCTTTTATCAAATCTGGATTTGAAGATCAAACTAGTGCTTAAAGCTGATGATATCTGTAAAGGATGTAAGCACTTAATGTCTGATGGTAAATGCAACGACGTATTGGCTCAGCTTAATCCATCGCCCTCAAAACAAGCATACAATGATGTACTGGATTGTCGGTTATTTGACAATTTTGAAATAGAAATTAATAGTGTAATTACAACTCGTAATTACCTTAAAATAGTAAATGATAAAGTGCCTGGGATTGAGAAAATCTGTACCCATCCAAAAGAGAATCAGGAAGAGCGATTAAAAGGGCTTATAGATGGATTAATCAAATTAGGTATCCGGGGACAAGTCTAAGCTTATAATTACTTAATTTGAGTATTGGTTTTTATGAATAAAACCAGGAATTATTTTCTGATGATAATAGTGTAAGCATTTCCTGATAACAGATTTTGAGTTTAAGTCCATAAACGTCTCATTATCAATAACCACGGGGTTAAGTCCTGAAATCTCCTTTACTGACCATACATGATCCTTCGGACCGTGATAACTTCTACCTGCTGAATGTGCTGGCAGATCGTTCAAGAACTGACTGGAGAGACACAACGGTTATCGTAGTCGATTCACTCTATTACGGAGGGAAATGGAATTACTTCCCCAAAGACTCTGTATACATGTTGGGAAATGTGGTCAGGTTCACTGAAAAGATCGATATCATTTCAAATGATATTATTATTGAAGCTGAAACGTCGGCAGGAATTCTTTTCTCTGATCAGCTGATTGACGGGAAAAGTTATTCATTTCGAGGGCAGATTTCTACCTGGTCACTGGAATCGGCTGATTCCGCTCTCGTATTTTTCAGACTGCATTCCATTTCGGAGTCTTATTATAAATATCTTAAATCGCCTCAGAAACACTATGATGCGAAGGATGATTATCTGGCTGTACCGGTCATAGTCTTCAGCAATATAGAATCCGGTACAGGATTTTTCGGTGGCTATTCCTCAGATGTGATGACAATCACTGCCGTTATCCTGGAATACAATTATTATGATCCAACGATTCCCTGGTATTGGAAGTGAAAACAGATTATTTATAGTTGAATCCATATTGCAACTGAGGCAGTTCTAAAATGTCTTTACTATTAAATCTTAATAGTAAAGAGAAATGAAAATACTAAAAATTATTCTGGGAATTGCTTTATTGAGTGCAGTTTTTAACTTTTCTGAAGCACAGGATCTTTCCCAGGTGATCCGTGGTCAGGTAATAGATGTCGAATCACAAATCCCTTTGCCTTTTGCTTCAATAACAATAGTTACCACTGATTCATTAATGGGTACGATAGCTGATGACAATGGATATTTTCGTTTCGGGAAAGTGCCTGTGGGACGATACGATATCAAGGTATCGTACATAGGCTATGAGACTCAGATGATCCCTGAGCAGATGGTCTCCACAGGGAAAGAGCTGGTGCTGACAATCAAGATGAAGGAACAAATAACCGAGTTAAGGGAGGTAGTTGTCAAGGCCTACACAAAAAAGGATAAACCACAAAACAGTATGGCTACTGTCAGTGCCCGTACCTTTTCTGTTGAAGAGGCACGGCGATATGCGGGTGGTTTTGATGATCCTACACGCCTGGCATCCTCTTTTGCAGGAGTTACAACTGAGAGTCTTCGGGACAATACAATTATTATCCGGGGAAATTCCCCAAAAGGATTACTATGGAGACTGGAGGGCATTGAAATTCCAAATCCCAACCATTTTTCAAACCTGTCGACATTTGGAGGTGGAGGGGTATCTGCACTCAGTGCACTGGTAGTTGGTAATTCCGATTTTTATACAGGGGCCTTTCCTGCAGAGTACGGTAATGCCACATCCGGTGTATTTGATATTAAACTACGTTCCGGAAATAATGAAAAACATGAGCATGCCTTTCAGGTTGGAACAATGGGAATTGATATTTCTTCTGAAGGCCCCATCAGGAAAGCTTCAAAGGCTTCTTATCTTTTTAATTACCGGTATTCCACATTTGGCCTGATCCAACCCATCCTACCCGAAGAGGTCAAAGATTTTGCTCCGGTATACCAGGACCTGAGTTTCAAATTGAATATGCCAACACAGAATTCAGGTGTATTTTCAATCTGGGGCCTGGGTGCAGCAAACAGGCAGTATTATGATGCAGAACAAGACTCCTCTTTGTGGGAACAAGTCGAAGACCGTATCGATGGGAAACTCAATCAAAGATCGGCAGGTTTGGGCATAAACCATCGTATAGTTCTTCCGGGAAACGTTTACCTGACCACTTCGGTTGCAATGACCGGTGATCAGACAAAATACATAGCGGGAATTCTTGGTTATGATTTAAATCGCTATGACAATGAACATATGGATGCAAACAGCTACAAATTCACATTCACCAGCGTACTAAATAAGAAGTTCAGCGCTAATCATACCAACAGAAGCGGGCTAATTGCAGATAATATCCATTATAATACCATCTTAAAACATGCTCCTGTTTATGATCAGGGACTGACAAGTATAGTCGATGAAAGGAATGCCTCAAACATGATCCAGGTTTTTACGCAATCAAAATTTAACCTGACAAAACGATTCAGGATAAATGCGGGTTTACGGGGTCACTACTTCAGCCTGAATAAGGAGCTCGTCATAGAACCAAGACTTGGATTGACATTTGATTTGTCTGATAATCAATCCATTAGTTTTGCATATGGCAAGCATTCAAGGCTGGAGCCTTTAAATCTTTATTTCGCCGGTATCCATGATGGAGCAGGGATATCCCAGCCAAATAAAAACATAAAAGTCTCGAAAGCACATCACCTGGTCCTTGCTTACGACATAAGCTTTAATCCTAACTTACGATTGAAATTAGAACCCTATATTCAATTCCTGTACGATGTTCCGGTTATTCCTGACAGTAATTATTCAGTATTGAATATGGAGGCGGAATGGTACTTCAACAGTGAACTGACAAATACCGGAACCGGCAGAAATGCCGGAATTGATTTTACACTGGAACGGTTCCTGAAGAATGGCTATTACTATTTATTTACAGCTTCATTATTTGATTCGAAATATACAGGAGACGATGGAATTGAACGGAATACCCGCTTTAATACCCACTATGTCTTAAATCTATTGTATGGAAAAGAGTGGATTCTCGGGCCACAGCAAAATAAGATCCTGGGTGTTAATGCCAGGGTTAACCTCATGGGTGGCAAGTGTGTGACACCAGTTAATGTGAACCAATCAATTTTAGCTCAGGATGTCGTGTACGATTACTCTCAGCTGTTTGAAGATAAGGACTCCCCAATTACTTTTGTTAGTGCAACTTTTAACTACCGGATAAACAAAAAGAAAAGCTCAAGGATCTGGTCAATACAGCTCACCAATTTGCTTTTTACCAGGGAGAACTATGGTCTTTATTATAACTATAAGACCAACCAGGTAGAGAAGTTTGAGTTTGCAGTGATGGTTCCTAACCTGAGTTATAAGATAGAGTTTTAGGTATTAGTTAAGCAGGTTTACTCAATGATAAATGTTGTGCGGGAAATATTTTCGCCAATGATACCGCGAATATGATATACGCCATGCTTTAGCGAATAATTCTTTGCACTTAAAGATTCAGAGTAAGATCCGGCTTTCCTGTATTGGTCTACCAGCGTAGCAACCTTAATGCCTGCATTGTTATAGAGTTCAATGTATACCTCTGAGCCGGCATCCACTGAATATTCCATCCTGAAATGATTTTTTACCGGATTGGGATATATCCTGACAAAGTCCTGCTCGTTCTTCAGGATACTTTCTGGAAGTTCTTCGGATTGTTCATCAGATTTTTCAGTCAACCTGTAAAAGGCCCTGTAGTCAAAGTTACCATCCGGATTGCATACTGAACTTCTTGTGATCTGGAAAACAGCGAGTGGAAAGCGCTCATTGTTGCTGTACCATCTGTATGTTAATATCTCAAACGTCTGTGTGCCGTTCTCCAGCATAAGGTCATAAGAACGGTTTGAAACCACCCTGAGTGCATTAACTACAATTTCCCCGGGTAGTCTCAGTTCTCCATACCCGTCGGCTTTGACACTGTATTTCCCCGATAGTGGCACCTCTTTATCAGAAAGGTAATAGATCCCATCGTAATCCCCGGAGAATTCATCCCCGTAGGCAAAGGGGTATTTCATTTTAATATATGGCCGGTAATATTTCATCCGCACCTGTCCGGTCTGGGTCATCGAACCCCAGGCTGTCAGGGCGTCTTTCTCCTGGCAAAAAAAGAACCTGGTTCCTTCTTCAGTCAATACTACGTTTGCTTGTTGAAATTGAAGATTCGGATCAGCATCTCTGGCAGTAGCCACGAAGCCATTGAAATCGTCACTTATTTCCAGGCTGCGCAGGTCCCAAACCTGGTTTTTTCCACTGTTTCCAGGCTCCGTGAAGTCAGTTTTTTTCAATTCAATGATATTGTCCGGAGCCAGTCCATGGACTTTATAGGTTAGTACCACCTGCTGAGCAAAAATGCAGTTTCCAATAGCAAAAATCGATACCAGTGTAAACAGTTTTTTCATTTGGAGTAGGATTATTTACTGAATTTACAAATGCAGTTTACGATTTTTTTTCTTTTACAGTAAACAAACTTTTGATAATCTTATAAAAATGTGTTATAAATATTATCCGGATCCACTTAATAGGTGATGCAAATATTAATGAGATACCATCTATATTTATTTATAATGCAATAGCTTATTATTAGGCAGAATTTCCAGGTTTTTCTATCTGCCCTCAGTTCATTTTACAAATTCGATAGTTGCATCACTGGCTGGAGTTAAGGATTTTTTCTCTAAGCAGGAATTGGCTTCCAGGTATTCAGATATGGACAGGGCAGATGATATGACTATCCTTATTACAGGTGCAAATTCGGGACTTGGATTTGCCCTGGCAGTTGCCTTCGCAAAAAAAGGTGGGAGGGTGATCATGGCAGGAAGAAGTAAGATTCCTGAAGCAGGAGAGCGGGTCAGGAAACTGTCTGGTTCGGATAAAGTTGAAATGCGCTACATCGACCTTAGCAATTTAGATACTATTCATCATTTTGTAAGTTCACTTGCCTCCGGTGGTATCATCATTGATATCTGCCTGCTTAATGCGGCTACTGCATTACCTAAATCACGTATAACTCCCTCAGGCCAGGATGTTAGATTGAGTGTCAACGTAATTTGCCCGGGGCCGGTGCATTCAAATATTGTGAAAGAGGCCCCGTTTTTTTTGAGAATGATTTTAAAGGGTATTTTCCGGATCATATTTAAGTCACCCGCCAAAGCCGCACGTGCTGTGGTTTATATGGCATTGACTGCCGATTATGAAGGAACTACAAATGAATATCTGCATATGTTTAATCCAAAACGAATGGACCCAAAGGTTTACGAAATCCAGGAAGGTTAGAAACTATTGGAACGTTCCATGGAGCTCCTGAAAAAAATGATCCGGAGCATGAATTGTACTCCGGGTGATACTGTAACCTTATCCGAAGTACCCATTTATCCTGAGTAATTACATTTCATCGGTGTTATCCGAC
The DNA here is from genome assembly GCA_964477295.1 of uncultured Bacteroides sp. GTDB lineage: Bacteria > Bacteroidota > Bacteroidia > Bacteroidales > SM23-62 > CAYZEZ01. The sequence goes on from CAYZEZ010000120.1 coordinate 12,410, forward strand.
AGTTCGGTAAGTATTACTTTCTGTACTAAACGTTGTGGTGTAGATTTGTCATCAGAATCATAAGTTATGCGGGAATTAGTACAGGATATGCACAAAATATTAGTTACAGCTATTATATTGCTGTCGGGAGTAAAACTTACAGCCCAGACTACCATAACCGGGATAATTCAGGACCAGGGCAAGGAGACACTGGTAGGAGCCAATATATATATAAAGGGTACTTATGACGGAACTACCAGTAATGATAAAGGGCAATTCAGTTTGTTTACAGAAGAAGTTGGAAAACAAGTGCTATGCATAGAATATGTAGGATTCGAAACCTATACAAGTGAACTAATACTGGAAAGTTCCATCTTAAACTTACCTCCGGTCATACTGAAAGAAGAATTCAATGAACTGAATGCAGTCACCATTACAGCAGGAACATTCGAAGCGGGGGATAAGAAGAAAACGATCGTTTTGAACTCCATAGACATGGTCACAACTGCAGGGGCCGCCGGTGATGTTTTTGGAGCGCTGCGTACCCTTCCGGGGACCACACCAGTGGGAGAATCAGGCAGGTTATTCGTTAAGGGTGGGGACAGCCGTGAATCAAAAACATACATTGACGGAGGCCTTGTGTATGTACCTTATAGTTCCTCCTCACCAAACCACTCGGTGCGAGGCAGGTTCAACCCATTCATGTTCAGTGGAACCATGTTTTCCACAGGAGGATACTCGGCCGAGTACGGACAGGCCCTCTCTTCGGTACTATCCCTGCAAACCCATGCCATGCCCGTTGAGGATCAGCTAAACATCTCACTCCTGTCAGTAGGTGCAGAGTTAGCAGGAACGAAGTCCTTTAAAACGGCTGCGGTCACTTCCACAATCAATTACGAGAACCTGGCTCCCTACATGAAGCTCTTACCCCAGTACCGGCAATGGGCACTTGAGCCCCGGACCCTGACCGGCAATGTGAGTTTTAGATTAAAAACGGGGGAATCGGGCCTGCTGAAAGTGTATTCCAATGCCAGCCAGAGCAGGTTATCAACCATAGAGAATAAGCTGGAAACACCCGGGGAATTCTATTCTTTTGCACTGGTTAACCATAACTATTATACCAATACCTCATGGAACGGTGAGATTGTACCAGGCTGGATCTTATCCATGGCCTTCTCATTCACACACAACACAGATGACATTTTATTGGATAGCCTGTCTGCCCGGGAGCAGCTTACAGGGTCACATGCCAAAA
>CAYZEZ010000121.1:0-12747 GCA_964477295.1 uncultured Bacteroides sp.
ATCTTCATGTATATCCTGCTGTCCATTCAGGTAGTCCCTGTCATCTCCCATCCTGTCATTAGTTAATTTTTCGCGGGTAAAACCAAATGGCACATCCAGAAAAATGCTTTTATCGGGCTTCGGGATCTGATTATAATCATATTCAAGATGCCTTATCCACTTACTTAGCTTTTCACGGTCGCGTGCAGAATCCAGCTTGGCACACTGATAGGCAATATTTGAATTGACATACCGGTCAAGCAATACAAAATATCCTTCCTTAAGCCACTTTTTTATGGTATGCTGCGCTTCATTCCTGTCACCAGCAAAGATGAGCGCTACCAGATAGGGATGGACTGTTAACATCTCTCCGAACTCACCCCGAAGGAAACGCGCGATCAATTCACCGTAAATAGGTGATTCAGTCCTGGGGAAATGAAGAAATTGATACGGAATATTCCCCTCATCCAGGTGCTTTAGTAATAATTTGATCTGAGTCGACTTACCGGAGCCATCCAGCCCTTCAATAACAATAAAACGCATTTGGGAAGTAATGATTACATTTGTTTACACATCTGATCTGCTCAAATGTCTTTTAAAGATACATTTTTTTCAAAAAACAAGAGCCTGAATTGTCGCGGTAAGCTGTTGGATCTCTCAAAACCAAGGATCATGGGTATCCTCAATATTACTCCTGACTCCTTCTATGATGGTGGCAGATACATATCTGATAGTGAAATTATTAATCAGGTTGAATTGATGCTCGACGAAGGGGCTGACATCCTTGACATTGGCGGAATATCGACCCGGCCCGGTGCCAAAAATTTAAATGAAAAGGAAGAATGGGCGAGGTTAGAGCCGGTATTAAAGCTTATCCGTACGAAATTTCCTGATACCAAACTGTCGGTCGACACTTTCAGATCGGCTGTTGCATGCTTGGCTGTTAGAGGATATGGAGTTGATATGATCAACGATATTTCAGGCGGGGAAATGGATCGCAACATGTTTCAGGAAGTAGCCGGACTCCAGGTTCCCTATGTAATAATGCACATGAGAGGAGACCCGGAAACAATGCAGTCGTTAACCGATTATGATGATTTCGCCGGGGAAATTACCGGCTATTTTTCGAATAAGGTAAAACAGTTAACCGACCTGGGGATTAAGGACATTATAATTGATCCGGGATTTGGTTTCTCCAAAACTATTGATCAGAATTATTTTTTGTTAAAATATTTGCATCACTTTCAAATATTTGAATTACCAGTCATGGTTGGCGTATCGCGGAAATCGATGATTTATAAAACGCTGGAAACGATACCGGATGAGGCATTGATTGGGACTACTGTTCTGCACACAATAGCATTGCTTCAGGGTGCTGATTTGTTGCGTGTACATGATGTTAAGGAGGCTATTCAGGCCATCAGGCTGGTTGAAAAATATCAACAGGCAGTATGACCACAATACAACCTGAAATTACTAACTTGCGGGCATTATCATGATGGTTGATCTTTTCATAAAAATCCGGATACTTGATATCATAGATATCCTGCTGATGGCCTATTTGATGTACCAGGTGTTTTTGCTTATCAGGGGCACCGTGGCCATGAACATTTTTATTGGACTTCTTTCGGTCTACCTGCTCTGGATCATTGTAAAAGCCCTCGATATGCAGTTGTTAGGGACTATCCTGGGACAATTTATCGGTGTTGGCGTAATTGCACTCATCATTGTATTTCAACAGGAGATCCGCAGGTTTTTGATCTTTTTAGGCAACCAATACTTTAGCAGAAACCGGCTAACACTCGAAAAAATATTGCCACTTCTTGCAGATCAAAAGCGTGTGAAGATCAAATCGATTGTTAAGGCCTGCATAAATATGGCCAAGTCAAAGACCGGGGCGCTCATAGTTATTACCAGAAAAACTGATATGAATGTTTTCGCCGAAACAGGTGATATTCTAAATGCCGATACATCCAGCAGGTTAATAGAAAGTATTTTCAATAAATACGGGCCACTTCATGATGGTGCCATGATCATTATCAATGATAAGATCCTTGCAGCCAGATGTATACTTCCAGTATCGGAATCTCTGAGCCTGGCTCCAAGCTATGGTTTGCGCCACAGGGCAGCACTCGGAATGGCAGAAAATACCGATTCACTGGTTATTATTGTTTCAGAGCAAACGGGTGGTATCAGCCTGGCTGAAAATGGCAGACTATTTACAGATGTAGAGCCAAAGAAACTTATGAGCCGCCTGGAAGAAGAGTTTGCATGATCAGAACCTCTCCGCAGAATGGAAGCTCCTGTACCCGGGTTTTACGGAATATAGAAGTTCCTGAGTTCATTAAAACAAATAAGGTTACCCTATTCAATTAAAAATTAATCCTCCAGATCACACAACTGTGGTCCTGCTGCAATTAATTTACGCGTGGCTTCAGAATCGGCAAAGTATTCGAAATTATTAATAAACCTTTCTGCCAGATCACAGGCCGCTTTGTCCCATTCCTTCGGATTGGTCCATAGATTTCTCGGATTCAGAATGTGATCGTCTACCCCGGGAACATGTTTTGGAATTTGCAAATTAAAAACAGGCAGCACCTCGAATTCAACATCAAGCAAGGTTCCCTCAAGTATGGCATCAATGATTTTCCTGGTAGATGGAAGGTCTATCCTGTTTCCTCCCCTACCGTAAGCTCCACCTATCCAGCCAGTATTTACCAGCCAGGCTGTTGTTTTGTGGCGAACCATCTTTTCTGCCAGGACATCTGCATATACAATAGGATCTAAAAGAAGAAATGCAGCGCCAAAACATGCTGAGAAGGAGGGCACCGGCTCAACAATGCCCCTTTCAGTGCCAGCGACCTTGGCAGTGTAGCCGCTGATAAAATGGTACTCGGTTTGATCTTTGGTCAGTTTTGCCACCGGTGGGAGAACGCCGAAAGCATCTGCGGTAAGAAAAATAACCTCTGATGGGTGCCCGGCTTTTGATACCGGTTTTACAATATTATTAATGTGGTAAATCGGATAGGATACCCGGGTATTTACAGTTTTTGATCCGTCGGAAAAGTCTATCTTGCCGGTTTTCTTATCATATACCACGTTCTCCAATAAAGCATCCCTTTTTATGGCATTGTATATATCCGGTTCCTTTTCACGATCCAGTTTGATGCATTTTGCATAACAACCGCCTTCGAAATTGAAAACTCCATCATCGTCCCAACCGTGTTCATCATCACCGATCAGTGCCCTGGTCGGATAGGCCGAAAGGGTTGTTTTACCTGTCCCCGAAAGGCCGAAGAAAAGGGCGGTATCACCATCCTCACCAACATTGGCAGAGCAATGCATTGATGCAATGCCTCTGAGTGGAAGATAATAGTTCATGATAGAAAAAATTCCTTTCTTCATCTCACCACCGTACCATGTACCCCCAATACAAGCCATCCGTGCTTTCAAATTAAAGACTGCATAAACATCACTGTGCATCTGATGCCTCTCCCAGTCAGGATTAGTTGTTTTTGAAGCATTCAGAACAACAAAATCCGGTTTAAAATTTTTCAGTTCCTCTTCGGTTGGGCGAATAAACATGTTTTTAACGAAATGAGCCTGCCAGGCTACTTCGGTAATAAAACGAATTTTCATGCGGGTGTCTTCATTGGCTCCGGCATACCCATCCTGAACATAGAGGCGTTTACCAGACAACTGGTTGGCCGACCTTTCCATCAGTTCTTTCCAAACCTCTTCGGTAACAGGTTTATTATCGGATAATTTTCTGTATTCATTTCTCCACCAGATATTCTTTTCAGAAGTTTCTTCTTTTACAATGAATTTATCCCTGGGTGACCGTCCTGTAAAAATTCCTGTATCTACAGTAACTGCACCTGTATCTGTAATAAAACCCCGTTCATAACCTTCAAGTGACGGATCGGTTTCATGCTTAAATAATTCGCCATAAGACAGGTTATGGAAAATCTCCTTAACGTCTTCAATTCCATACCACGATAGGTCTGGTTGGTTGGCCTTAAATTGCATTTTTAGATATATTTAATTTTTCGCATATGTATATAAACAAAAATACAAAAATATGTTATTTAACATAATTCTTTCTTGATTTAAATGGCTGGGATTTTAGAACAAAAAACCGCAGCGGGAAATCCGGTTTGAGTTCCCGTGCGGTTGGATGATTTTACTGATCGGGCAGGCTAGGCATCTTTGATAGCAGCCTGGGCTGCAGCCAGTCGTGCTATAGGAACCCGAAATGGTGAACAGCTCACATAGTTCATACCAACGCGATGGCAGAATTCAACGGATGAGGGTTCTCCTCCATGCTCACCGCAAATACCCACTTTCAGGTCTTTCCGTGTCGATCTTCCACGCTGGGTACCCATTTCAACAAGTTGTCCCACACCTTCCTGGTCAAGCACCTGGAACGGATCTTCCTTGAGTATGCCTTTTTCAATATAAATGGGGAGGAATTTTCCAGCATCATCCCTTGAATAACCGAAAGTCATCTGTGTAAGGTCGTTTGTGCCAAATGAGAAAAACTCGGCTACTTCCGCAACCTTATCGGCTGTAAGTGCAGCCCTCGGGATCTCAATCATGGTACCAACAAGGTATTCCACCCTGTCGTTACGTTCACTGAATACCTGTTCGGCTGTATTTCTGACGATCTCTTCCTGCATTTTCAGTTCCTTAACGGTACCAATGAGAGGGATCATAATCTCAGGTATAGCCCTGATTCCTTTTTGTTTCAGGTTAAGGGCAGCTTCGATAATGGCCCTGGCCTGCATTTCCGATATTTCAGGATAGGTATTGCCCAGCCGGCATCCGCGGTGCCCAAGCATTGGATTGAACTCATGCAGGTCTTCCACCTTATTTTGAATATCCTTAACAGTAATGCCCATCTGATCGGCCATCTCCTTCTGGTTTTCCTCTTCATGGGGAACAAATTCATGCAAGGGTGGATCGAGTAACCTGACAGTAACAGGCAGATCATGCATGGCTTCAAAGATGCCTTCAAAGTCGGCACGCTGCATCGGGAGTAGTTTATCCAGGGCTTTTCTTCTTCCTTCCTCGTCTTCTGCCAGGATCATTTCACGCATGGCTATGATTCTTTCCCCTTCAAAGAACATATGTTCGGTACGGCAGAGACCAATACCCGTGGCACCAAAATTTCTGGCAACCTGTGAATCCCTGGGTGTGTCTGCATTAGTCCTTACATTCATCCTTGTATGTTTATCAGCCATATTCATCAAATTACCAAAGTCACCACTTAGCTCAGGCTCGCTTGTGCCAATCTGTCCTTCATAAACTTCTCCGGTTGTTCCGTTTATGGAGATCCAATCTCCTTCCTTAATCTCTTTGCCGCCTGCCTTCATTATACGGGTCTTGTAATCGATCTTAATGGCACCTGCACCAGAGACGCAGCATTTACCCATCCCTCTTGCAACAACAGCAGCGTGAGATGTCATTCCCCCCCTGGCGGTCAGGATACCCTTGGCAACGTTCATACCCCTCAGGTCTTCAGGAGAGGTTTCGATTCTTACCAGAACAACTTTTTTACCCTCTGCTGCCCACTCTTCAGCTTCATCGGCAAAGAAAACAATCTGTCCGGTTGCCGCACCTGGTGAAGCAGGCAATCCTTTTGCAAGAACAGTTGCAGCCTCCATTGCTTTCTTATCAAATACAGGATGCAATAATTCATCTAATTTATTAGGTTCTACCCTAAGAAGGGCAGTCTTCTCATCTATTTTACCCTGTTCGAGCAAGTCTATGGCAATCTTTACCATTGCAGCGCCAGTACGTTTTCCGTTCCTGGTTTGTAACAACCAGAGTTTGCCTTCCTGAATGGTAAACTCCAGGTCCTGCATATCTGCATAATGCTCTTCGAGTTTTTGCTGGATGTCGTTGAGTTCCTGAAACATCTCAGGCATTTCTTCTTCCAGTGACGGATATTGAGAGGCTCTGTCCTCTTCAGTCACACTGGCCAGTTTAGCCCATCTGAGAGATCCTTCCCTGGTGATCTGCCGTGGGGTCCTGATTCCGGCTACGACATCCTCACCCTGCGCATTGATCAGGTATTCACCATTAAAAATATCTTCACCACTTCCGGCATCCCTGGTAAAAGCAACACCAGTACCTGAAGTATTACCCATATTTCCAAATACCATTGCCTGAACATTAACAGCTGTTCCCCATTCAGCGGGAATATTATTCAATTTCCGGTAGTAAATAGCACGGTCATTGTTCCAGCTTTCAAAAACAGCTATAACAGCACCCCAAAGCTGATCATATGGATTGGTGGGGAATTTCTGTTTCGTTTTTTCTTCAATTGCCTTCTTGAATCGGGAAACCATTTCAATCAGGTCATCAGTAGTCAGCTCAGTGTCATCTTCAACACCTTTTTCATCTTTGATATGGTCAATTATCTCCTCAAACGGATCAATATCTTGTTTCGATTCGGGTTTCATTCCCATTACCACATCACCATACATCTGAATGAAACGACGGTAGGAATCCCAGGCAAACCGTTCATTACCTGTTTTTGCAGCCAATCCCTCCACAACCTCATCATTCAAGCCCAGGTTCAGGATTGTATCCATCATTCCGGGCATGGAGGCACGGGCTCCGGATCTGACTGATACAAGACAAGGATTCTTTGTATCACCAAATGAAGTGCCCATGATTTGCTCAATATTGGCTATCCCTGCTTCTACGTCTGATTTGATAAATTTTACTACTTCATCTCTACCATACTGGTTATATTCTGTACATACTTCCGTTGTGATAGTGAATCCCGGAGGAACAGGTACACCAATCAGGTTCATCTCGGCAAGGTTGGCTCCTTTACCACCCAGAAGATTTTTCATATCTGCCTTACCTTCAGCAGCTTTGTTACCAAATGTATACACTCTTTTTACAGCTGACATTTTAATTTATTTTATGGTTCTACTATGTTTATTTACCTCAAAAATTTGAAAGTACAAATGTATCTAAAAAAACCTTAAATCAAATCTAAATTATGGTTTTTGGAACTACTAACTTAAATCATAATAATGAGGAGATTTGATGTTATGAACCTGGCTGATTGGGTTTTAGGATATCATGATCTGGGATGAAACCGGATGATTGCATCACGCAGGTAATGCCTGTCGAGATGGGTGTAAATTTCTGTTGTCAGGATCGATTCATGACCCAGCATTTCCTGAACTGCCCTGAGATCGGCGCCACCGTCTATCAGGTGTGTGGCAAATGAGTGCCGGAAGGTATGTGGACTGATGTTCCTTTTAATACCTGCCGATTGCGCACACTGCTTAACCAGGGTAAAGACCATAACCCTGGTTAGCTTCTTACCTCTCCTGTTCAGGAAAAGGACATCTTCACTATTCTTTTGAATGACCGGCAGACTATTCCGGTCTGGATAATACATCTCAATCTCTTTAATGGCTTTGCGACCGATAGGGATAAGCCGTTCCTTACTACCTTTACCTACCACCCTGATAAATCCCTGATCGGCATAGACATTGGATAATTTCAATTCGATCAGCTCTGATACTCTCAATCCACAGCTGTACATCACTTCAAGCATGGCCTTATCTCGCTGTCCGCCGGGCTTGCTCAGGTCAATCTGGTTAATCATCAGGTCGATTTCCTCAATGCTGAGTACCTCTGGTAATTTCCTGCCTATTTTCGGTGTTTCGAGCAATGTAGTTGGATCCTTATCAATAATGTCTTCCAACAGCAAATAACGGTAAAATGCTTTGATCCCTGAGATGATCCGTGCCTGTGATCGGGCACTCAGGCCAAGCTCGTTCAACCAAATAATAAAAGCAGTCAGGTCCTGTAGCTGAACTTGCTTCAGACTTGTTTCCATTCCTTTCATCTCAAAAAAGGTAACAATCTTTGAAATATCACAGACATATGCCTCAATCGTATGATCTGCCAAAGATTTTTCCAGTTTCAGATAAGATTTAAATCCTTTTATTTCAAAATCCAGGTTCATATGAATCCAGGGTCCCCGATTAAAAAATCAATTCTTTCAATTACCAGGATGAGCAAAACTCCCATTGCCTCAGGGCATAGACGGAATAAAGGGCAACAATAAACAGGACGTGATCATAACCCCTGAGATCAGCAATATAGTCAATCCCGAGACTTAAATATAAACTAAAGGTTGACATAAAATTTAATCGCCAGGTACTGGTTACTGGTTGCCAGGGGTCAGAGAGATCTGAAAAGATTTTGGTTACCATCCGTACCTGGTAACCAGTACTCCGAAACTCGTACCTTCTTTTACCCAAAGATGGCAATTTTATTGTAATTTTGCGTTGATAAGGTAAGATTGAGATAATGCAGATGTGTAACTTTGCGGGCATATTTTTATTGTTGATTTCATCCTGGCTTCATCCTGTCCATGTTTCTCTTCTGAATGTTGATCTGAATACAAACAGTGGTGATATTTCTGTAGCCTTCAAGTTTTTTTCAGATGATTTTGAAACAATCATTTTTCAACGTTATGGCACACAGCTTGATATTAAAAATCAGACCGATCCGGGGGATAAGATCCAGTCAATTAATAAATACCTGAATGAAACATTTAAACTGGAGATAAATGGCACAAGAATTGAGGGTTGGAAATATGATAGAACCGAGATGAACCAGCAAGCCATCTGGCTGTTTTATAATGCCGGATACAATGGTAAATTGAAATCTGTAAATGTGACCTATGAGTCCATGATGGACCTGTTTGAAGATCAGACCAATCTGGTTATTGTAGCTTACGATGAAGTTCAAAACGGGTACAGGCTTAACAATAAAAACCGGAATATCTCCATTAATATTAAATAGAAGTCAGAAGGGGTGTGGGTGTGGGGTGTGGAATCGCAGGCTTGAAGAATGACGACTGTATGCAAAGCACCGGGAAAGAAATGAGAAACTTTTTCATCATAGTGCTACTTTTTTCTGGGATTACTGCCTATGCTACCCACAACAGGGCGGGTGAGATTACTTTGATCCAGCTGGATGATTTCACCTACCAGATCGAAATAGCCACTTTTACATATACTTTGTCTGCAGCCGATCGCAATGAATTGGATGTACAGTGGGGCGACAATACCATATCTGTTGCCAAGAGGTATCAGAAAACTACACTACCCAATTATTATTATCATAATAAGTATAGAGCTATCCATACCTTTCCGGGAGCAGGAACATATACCATCGTGGTCCAGGATCCCAACAGAAACCTGGGCGTAGAAAATATACCCAACTCTGTAAATGTCATTTTTTCCATATCCACAACCATTAACATTAATCCCTCCATTGGTCCGAACAGCACTCCTGTATTGCTCAATCCACCTATCGACCGTGCTGCACGGGGTCGTATTTTTATTCACAACCCGGCTGCATATGATCCGGATGGTGACAGTCTATCCTATGACCTTACTGTCTGTACGGAAGAAGATGGAAAACCTATCGAAGATTATGAATTCCCGGCGGCAAGCGATACTTTGTTTATCGATCCTATTACGGGTGATCTTACATGGAATACACCTGTTGACACAGGGATCTACAATATAGCCATCAAAATATCTGAATGGAGGAACCATAAAAGGATAGGCAGCATCAACAGAGACATGCAAATCGAAGTGTACAACACTGACAATAATCCCCCTCAGACAATGCCCCTGCCTGATTTTTGTGTTGAGGCAGGGACTTTTATTGATTTTCAAATCATTAGTTTTGACGAGGATAGTGATTTCATAATTCAGACTGCAAAGGGAGGGCCCTTTGAACAGGTCGTCAGTCCTGCTTCTTTCGATGAAATATCCCTGGACCCAGGGAAAACCGTTTCAAGGTTTACCTGGCTCACCCACTGTGAACATGTTCAGAATCAGCCGTACAATGTTATCATTAAAGCCGAGGACCAGTTCACTGATCTTAACCTGGTGGATATCGACAACTTCACCATTAAAGTGATTGGTCCGGCTCCGGAAAATCTTCAGACCTATCCTACCAGCAACTCAATCAGTTTGAGCTGGGAGCCATGCGGATGTACCCAAACAGTTGGATATAAGATATTTCGAAGAGAAAAATCGATTGGGTTTATTCCCGATTCCTGTGAAAATGGCGTTCCACCGTATACAGGTTATGCAGAGATCGGAAACACTTCCGGTTATTCCGACACTACCTTTGAAGATACCGGATCGGAGACAGATCTGACCCTTGGCAATGAATATTGTTATTTGGTGGTAGGTGTTTATGAGGATGGCACATTAAGCTATGCCTCTGAAGAGGTATGTGCTGTATTAATCCCTGGAACTCCCGCAATCATCAATGCAAGTGTAACCTCGGTTGATCCTGCCGGCACCGTTTTTCTTGCATGGGCTAAACCATCCGAGCTTGATACACTTCCCGGACCTTTCGAATATATCGTATACCGGTCTGATGATCTGGCGGGAAACAATCTTGTAGAGATCTATTCATTTACTACATCCGATCTGGACGATACAACTTTCATCGATTCCCCTCTGAATACTGAGATATTCCCATATTCATACCAGGTTGAATTATATAACGATGAACCAGGAAACAGGTTCCGAATTGGTAAACAGGAAGTAGCATCAACAATATACCTTGACCTGGTTCCTGATGACAATAGGCTGGCAATACATATTATGAAAAATGTTCCCTGGATAAATGATCAATATGTTATCTACAGGCAAAATAACAATACATTGGATTTTGATTCCATCGGGATAACTGCGGATGAAGTTTATACTGATTCGGGACTGGTGAACGGCAAAACTTATTGTTATCAGGCTCGAAGCATTGGCCACCGGCTGGTTTCAGGGAAGGAATACAGAACAGAGAATTTTTCACATGTAAATTGTGGTATTCCCATTGATCGTACTCCACCCTGCCCACCTGAATTAGTGGTTAATTCATGGTGCGACAGCCTCTATAATGAGCTCATCTGGACAAATCCCAATAACTATTGTGCTGACGATGTGGTTAAATACCGTATCTACTATTCTCCTGTACTGGATCGTCCCCCGGGATTAATCGACAGCACCTTGTCGGCCACGGATACAACCTACCTTCATTTTCTTCCAGCTTCACTTGCAGGATGTTACAGGGTAACAGCCGTTGATTCATTCGCTAACGAAAGTGACTTCTCAGAACTGGTTTGTGTGGATAACTGCATTGATTACGAGCTGCCAAATGTATTTACTCCCAATGGGGATGGAAAGAATGATTACTGGAAACCAGGCCCCTATTCTTACGTTGAACGGGTCGATATGAAGGTTTATAACAGATGGGGTGCCCTGGTATTCCAGACAGAAGATCCCGATATCAACTGGAATGGCCGGTTCAGGAACACAAATAAGCTGGTTACGCCTGGTGTGTACTATTATATAGCAGATGTTTATGAAAACCGTTTAACCGGACTTGAAGTCAGAAATTTGGTGGGATTTGTATACGTAATAACAGAGAAGGGAGCTAAAAATCCTCCCTTGGAATAAAGTGCAATGAAGATTGTAAACATTATACCTGTCTTCCTTTTCATCCATGCAATAGCCGCTGCACAGGATCCGGATCCATACCTGAGTGGCGCAGCGGCTATGAGTAAAGGTGATCTGACTTTGGCCATGGATGAATTCACACGGTCCATTGAGCAGTCTAACAGGAAAACTGATTCTTACCTGAAGAGAGCTAACTGTTATTACCAGCGTGAAGATTACCGGAATACAATACATGATCTGAAAATTATTGAAAAAAATAAAAAATACCGGGGGAGCTATCTGCTTGCTAAATCATATGCAGCCCTGGGAATGATGGATTCTTCCATATTCTATCTGGAGCTGCATCTCCAGTCTCCTGATAAACATCCCGAGAGTTATATTAAACTGGACCCGGCTTTTACTGAACTGGAAGAAACAAAGGCCTGGAATGATCTATGGAAAAAGGATTGGTATAACGAATTTGAAATATTAATGGCCGAAATTAATTACCTGATAAAAAGTGAAGATTACCAGGATGCTCTTGATCTCGCCGATCAGAATATGGGAAACTTCGGATACCATCATGAGTTACATAGCGCCCGGGCAAGGATATTCCTTCATTATGGGAGCTACAAATCTGCCATCAACGCATATGGCGAGGCCATATCTAAAAGCAACCAAGTGGTTAGTGAGTATTATATTCAGAGATCGAAAGCATACCTCAACTCAGGTAATCCGGAAGAAGCATTAGCGGATCTGAGCCGGGCAATCAATCTTGAAAAGGATAACTTTGAACTTATAATGGAAAGGAGTGTCCTTCGAAATGAGTTAGGATATTATGTCGATGCAATCAAAGACATATCATTTTATATTCAATACTTCCCCGATGATCCCTCCGCGATGTTCCAAAAGGGCAACATATACTTCAGGCAGGGCAATTTTCTCAAAGCACTCGAATGGTATAACAAAACCCTGGAAAAAAGTACGGACAAGCCAGAGTATTTTTTAGCAAGAGGCAATGCCTATTTAAATACAAAAACTTACACTTACGCACTCAGGGATTATTCGATGGCCCTTGACCTGGATCCCAGGAACCACGAGACCTATTTATACATGGGTCTGGCCAGATACTATATAAATGATAAAAGCGGCGCATGCAAAGACTGGAAACAAGCACAGGAATATGGATCTGTAAAGGCATCAGAATACCTTGAAAAATTCTGTAAGTAAAGCACTTGGGAGAGATGGAAAAGCCGGGGAAATGGAT
>CAYZEZ010000121.1:12757-13613 GCA_964477295.1 uncultured Bacteroides sp.
AATTGCTTAAAAAGTTGTTGTCAGACGATTCTAAAAAAGTCTTTACTGCGCTCAGGGAATTGAGGATGGTAGGACATTGTAATTACCTGCCTGAACTTCTGAAACTATTAAATGAAACCTCAAATGAAGAAATAAAAAAGGAATTAGCCATTTTCCTTTCCGACATAAGAGACAAAGGATGCATACCGCACATTATCGATTCATTAAATAACGACCAATACCAAAGTGTCAAAAACATTATTGTCTCGTCATGCTGGCAATCACGACTCAGTTACAGCAACCACATCGATACCTTTATACAAATTTTTGTCAATGAAGACTATTTGACTGCATTAGAGGCATTTACAGTGATTGAAGAATCTATAAATGACATCCCTGCTGAAAAGATAAAAGAATACAGGCTCAAGCTGATATCCGCCATTGAAGATATCTCAGATGAAAAGAAGCCCCTTCTGAAAGAATTGATAAATTTAATGGTGACTTGAGTAGTATTTCATGAATTGTGACCGCTCATAGTATAACGGATCACTAATATTCCTGTAGTTCATCTGACCCCTGAAATCCTCAATTCCCGAATAATTATTTTTTTCCATCCATTCCTGCAGATCTTTCAGGATTGTTTTGATATGTCCGATCCCGTATTTATACAATGCTGAACAAACATGAACAGCATTAGCTCCGGCAAACAATAGTTTAATAACTGCTTCTCCATCATGCACACCTGTAGATGCTCCCAGGCTAATCTTTTCAAAAAAATGGGAAAGGATAGCAGTCCATCTAAGTGGGTCCCGGATTTCAGAAGGGTTGCTGAATACTTCGGATGCAACAAGTTTCTTCTGAGTAATCTGAATATCGG
>CAYZEZ010000122.1:0-1428 GCA_964477295.1 uncultured Bacteroides sp.
GTTTAAATTTTTGTCAGGATAAAATTAATATAATTTACTCTAAAAGGAAGGATCGCCTGAAGAAATAAAAGGTTGCAGGGTAGTTGGTCATTCTGAAATAGTATCAGTATCTATTTAGATCCCGAAACCCTGACCTTCGTCCCTGATCTGCTACGGGCAGGCAGGGCAGTCGAGTTCAGGATGACTCTGAGATCCTGATACGAGATCAGGATGACTGCGCGGGATATTAATTGCCACCGAACTGCATAAGGTACTCCTTCATGAACGGATTCAGGTTTCCGTCGAGGACATCCTGTACGTTGCCTGTTTCGTAATTGGTCCTCAGGTCTTTGATCATTTTATAGGGATGAAGCACGTAGCTCCTGATCTGGGATCCCCATTCGATCTTCAGTTTTTTCCCTTCAATCTCGGCCTGTTTCTCTTTTTGCTTCCTCAGTTCCAGCTCGTAGAGCTGTGATTTCAGAATCCGCAAGGCGTTCTCTCTGTTCTTTCCCTGGGAACGGGTTTCCTGGTTTTCTATGACAAGTCCGGATGGAGCATGGCGCAGCCTGACCGCCGTTTCCACCTTGTTGACATTTTGTCCCCCGGCTCCACTCGAACGGTAGGTATCCCAGGTGATGTCTCCGGGATTTATCACGATCTCAATGCTGTCGTCTACGATAGGTGAAACAAAAACTGAGGCAAAAGAAGTGTGACGCCGGTTGGCAGCGTCGAATGGGGATAACCTCACCAGCCGGTGGACCCCATTTTCACTCTTGAGGTAGCCGTAAGCAAATTCACCGGTGAATTCAAGTGTTACCGATTTGATCCCGGCCTCATCGCCAGGCTGGTAGTCGATCTCCCTTACTTTGTAGTTGTTCCTTTCTCCATAACGTATGTACATGCGCATCAGCATCTCGGCCCAGTCCTGGCTTTCGGTACCGCCGGCACCCGGGTTGATCTTTACAAGGGCCCCGAAGGAATCTTCCTCGTTGCTGAGCATGTTCCTGAATTCAAGGTCCTCAATCAGCTCAAGGGTTTTGTTGTATTGCTCTTCGACATCCTTCACCTGTGCATCGCCTTCGGACAGAAATTCCTGGAGAACGACCAGGTCTTCCACCGCGGATCTCACCTTTTCATAGGCGTTGGTCCAGGATTTAATAATGGCGATCTCTTTGAGTTTCAGTTCGGCCTGGTGGGGATCGTTCCAAAAATCAGACGACTGGGTTAGCGTTTCGCTTTCCTGGATAAGGGTTAGTTTGTTTTCGATGTCAAAGATGCCTCCGGAGAGCGTCTTCTCTGTTCCGAAGCTCTTTGATTTGATCTGCAGTTATCATATGGGTGTAGTTCCAGGTTTCAATCTTTGTAATTTGAAGAGTAAAGAGTGACGAGTGACGAGTGACGGGTGAAGAGATGTGTGGGTGTGGGAGTGGGAGTGAATCGTGAATC
>CAYZEZ010000122.1:1528-13520 GCA_964477295.1 uncultured Bacteroides sp.
TCGGAAGAACAAAGATATTAAATTATTGTATCGATGGTTTTCTGGATGATATCGAATTCGAAACCTCGTTGCCGGGCGAAGCGGGAGAGCTTGTTGCGGATGTCCCAGGCGTTCCTGCCTTTGACGGATTTGCGCTTTTTCGCCAGTTCTGCGGTCAGGACTTCCCTGTATTCATCTTCCGGAATGGAATCAAGAGCCTCATTAATAATGCTTTCCGGGACATGTTTCTGCTTCAGTGCATAGGAGATCCTGATCCTGCCCCATTTGTTGAACCTGAATTTATCACGGGCAAATGAAGCTGCAAACCGCGATTCGTCGATGAATTTTTCTGCTTCGAGCCGGTCCAGGATCTTAGCAATATCGTTTTCACCGATATCCCACTGAACCAGCTTTTCGTGTATGTCGTGTCGGCATTTTTCCTGCTGGCTGCAAAGGGCCTCAGCCCTGGTTAAGGCTTGTTTTAAATTCATGGTTAATTATGCCAAATATATTTTGAGTTCCGGGTTTATTCGCTTCACACAACCATCCGCACAACCTGCTCATTAAGATTTCATACGCTTCGCTCCTGGGATTCTAAGGGTTACGCATTCTCCGCTTCACTCTTCACGCTTCACTCAATAATCCTGCGGCACCTGATCATTCTGTCTTTCCCGTTGATATCCTGCCTGAGTACAATATCACCGTATCCCTGGCCGGCCAGCAATTCCTTAATCCTGTCACCGAATTTCTCATGGATCTCAAAGTAGAGCATTCCCCCCTTAATAAGAAACTGGTGTCCTGCCTGCGTGATCAGGGAATAAAACTTTAACAGGTGCCTGTCAGTTACAAACAGGGCTTCAGGGGGTTCAAATTCGGTCACATTCGGGTGCATGCTCTCCTTTTCACTGAAGGGGATATAGGGGGGATTACTGACGATGATATCGAGTTCACCCATTACATCTCCGATATATGGAGAGCCCACATCATGCTTGAGGAAATGGATGCCGACCCGGTTCATCGCGGCATTTTCAGCGGCAATATCCAGCGCTTTCCCGGAAATATCGGTCGCAAAAACGACAGCTCCGGACAGGTTTTTCTTAAGTGCCACAGCAATGCACCCGCTGCCGGTTCCGACATCCAGAATCCGGGGGGCGGTATTCCTGTTATCATCAACCACCCATTGCACCAGTTCCTCTGTCTCAGGCCTGGGGATTAGAACAGCGGGTGTAACCCTGAAGCGCATTCCGCAGAAATCAGCATAACCCAGCACATACTGGATGGGTTTGTGCCTCCTCATCTGGTCCACTGCCTCGTGCATCTGTTGGACCTGCCCCGGATCAAGTGGTCGTGCCGGATCCAGGTTCAGTTCGCTCCTTGGAATATGCATGATCTCTTCAAACAGAATCCATGTAAGGCTTTCGATTTCCCTCTCAGGATACAGTTCACCTAACTCTTTTTTGATAAATTCGCGTAGGCTTTTAATATTGGAAGACGCAGAGCTCATTTATCAAAGGTAATAAAAGTTAGTCACTCATGGATGACCTTAAAACACATGAGAAGTACATGAAACGGTGCCTCGAACTGGCGGCAAAAGGGCTGGGCCGGGTGGTCCCGAATCCTTTGGTAGGGTGTGTTGTGGTGCATAGCGACAGGATCATCGGTGAAGGATTCCACCAGGAATACGGAAAGGCCCACGCCGAAGTGAATGCCATCGCCGGGGTGAAAAACCAGCAGCAACTAAAAGAATCAACGCTTTATGTTAACCTGGAACCCTGCAGTCACCAGGGAAAAACACCTCCCTGCTCGCAACTAATAGTAGAAAAAGAGATCCCCAACATCGTCATCGGGACCACCGACACGAACCCTCTTGTAGCCGGCAGGGGAATTGAAGCATTAAAAGCCGCCGGCAGAAACGTTACCACGGAGATACTCCAACAGGAATGTCTTCACCTGAACAGGCGATTCTTTACCTTCCATCAGGAAAAACGGCCCTATATCATTCTCAAATGGGCACAAACCCGGGACGGATTCATAGATATCGCCCGCAGCATACCTGACGAAGGAAATATCAACTGGATCACCGGTGACATAGCGCGTATCCTGGTGCACAAATGGCGCTCGGAAGAGCAGGCTATCCTGGTGGGTTCTGAGACAGTGCTCAAGGATAATCCCTCATTAACTGTGAGGGAGTGGCCCGGCAAAAATCCCCTGCGCATTATCGTAGATCGCCGGGGCCGCGTAACACCTGGCCACAGGGTAATGGACACATCGGCAGGTACAATGATCATGTCGCGCGAAAACAAAACAGAAAAAAACCTGGAATGGATCGACGTATCTGCACCGGGCTCATTGGTCGCCCAAGTAATAAAACACCTGTATCATAAAGAAATACAATCAGTTATAGTGGAGGGAGGAGCTTTCACACTGAATCAATTCATCGAAAGCGGGTTGTGGGATGAGGCCCGCGTATTCACCGGGAACAAAGAATTCAAAGACGGAGTAAAGGCACCGAAACCAGGCATCCCGCCGGCAGAAGAGCACGAAATCGGCACTGCACGACTTCATATTTACCGGAATTAACAGCCTTAGATTTTTGGTAGTTGTATAGTGAAAACTGCGCCCTCCCCGGGTGTACTAACGCAGTTTATCGTTCCATTTAATTTCTGTGTAACCAGATTATATAAGATATGCAATCCTAACCCGGTTCCTTTTGCCGGATCGGATGTCACAAAGGGATCAAAGACCTTTGAAAGTATTGCTTCGGGTATTCCCTTGCCATTATCCTTATATTCTATTTCCAGCTGTTCATCCGTTTCCCTTACCGTAATAGAAATATTTCCCAGTTCTTTGTCCTTGAAACCGTGAATAATTGAATTTGAAATCAGGTTGGTATATATTTGGGCAATAGCACCCGGGTAGCCATTCAATTTCAGAGTTTCATCGCAATTAATAATAATGTTAATGTTCTTCTCTGCCAGTTCAGTGTGTAAACTGCTTATAACATCCTCGAGATATTCCTTAAGATAAAATTCCCTTTGCAATTCGCTGGACTGGTCAATAGATACCTGTTTGAATCTTTGGACCAGGGAAGCAGTCCTCTCAAGGTTTTTATGGATGAGCAATGCTGTTTCATTAGTCGAACTCAGGTATTCTTTGAAGTCTTTCCTGGATATTTTGTTCGTTCGATAAAGTTCTGCCATTCGATTGCTTTCATGGATCAAACTCGAAATAGCTGTAATTCCTATGCCTACTGGCGTATTGATCTCATGGGCAACACCGGCAACCAGACCTCCCAGTGAAGCCATTTTTTTTGATTCAATAAGGTGGTTTTGAGTGCGTTCCAGGTTCTCCAGGGTTGCGGCAAGTTCATCTCTCTGTGATTCAATTTCGTTTTTCTGTGAGAATATTTCTTCATTGAGTTGCTCTAATTTTTCATTAGCTGCTAAAATTCGTTCGTTCTGATAAGTAATCTTTTTATTAACCTTTCTCTTTTGAAGATAAGCGTTTACTACCAGTACTATTATTATAATGATGGCCGCCAGCCCGCCCATTAATGCATTTCTCAGGATCTGCTGCTGTTTTATTTTTACATCTTTAGCCATCAACTGGGTTTCCTGTAATTCTATTTGTTGTTCTTTCTTCTCGGTTTCATATTTGGTTTGCAACTCAGCCAGGGCTTTGGTTTTTTCTTTAGAGATAATGGTATCTTTTGTTTCAATTACAATTTCTGCAAATTGGAGTGCTTTTTTATAATTGCCACTGGATTTATAGGCTGATTGAAGTTTTTCAGAAACCATGTAAACAAGCGAAGCAGTTTCTATTTCTTTGGCTAAATCATAAGCCCTGGTGCCATAATAAATTGCTGAATCAAGGTGAGCGATACGTTCATTCCTACGAAAGCTATCATGAACAGGTATTGAATCAGCCAGGCCGATATGCAGGTTTGAAATGTTGTTGTCAAGAATGATCATTCCTCTTTTGTCCTGTAATTCTTCATCTATTTTTAATGCCTTCAAATAATACACGATAGCCTCGTCATAATTGCCCTGATCGGCGTAAGTGACACCAATATTGGTATAACACGTTGAGATTTCCGGTTTGTTCTTTAAATCTTCAGAAATTTTTAATGCTTTCAGAAAATATTCTATAGCCAGGTCATGACGGCCACGGCTATTCTCAACCACCCCAATATTTATATAACAGGTTAAAATTCCTTGCTGGTCCTTAAGTTCTTCCTTAATTTCCAGGGATTTCAGAAAGTACTCAATTGTCTTGTCATAATTGCCCTGGTCATAGTGAATGATCCCGATATCAGTATAACAATATGCAATTCCTTGTTTGTTCCCTGCTTCTTCATAGATTACTAATGCCTTAAGATAATTCTCTATAGCCAGGTCATAACTGCCCTGGTCGTTGTGTACAATGCCGACCATGCGATAACACTCTGCCATTCTGTTTTTTTGTTGCAGCTCTTCGAATAAATTATATGCTTTCTGATAATACTCTATAGCGGTATCATAATCACTCTTTTCATAGTAGACTATTCCTATGTTAAACAACGAAGTTGCTTTGTATAAAAAGAAAGTATATTTAATAGAATTAGGTTTAGTGGTTGAAGGAGAGATGTTCTTCGGGAGGGACCTGTCAGCCATTGCAATTGCCATCTCGTAGGAGATTATGGCACTGTCAGGATTATAATATTTATACGCGGGCCCAATTTTTTTATTGATGATACGGATGCGAGTTGTATCGTGTTCTGCCTGTTTATAAGCGGTCCACAAACTGTCGAGTTGATGACTGTTCTGTCCGCAGATATTTTCAATAAATACGATGAACAGAAAGAGAATTGCACTACTTATTTTCAACCTATTTGATACTTTTTATCAAAGATACACCTTTTATCATTGAAGAATAGTTATAAAAGAAATATAGCAATCCGACCTTCAATTACCAGATTTACAAATATATAACTTGACCTTTCCCTTATAATCCTGTCCGGCAGGAAAAATATCAGTTTTTTACTAACGTGGAATGAATTTTGCGGTTATGACAATTAGAAAATAACTATCTTTGAAAGTTAGACGGAAAGAATTGTAACATAACAGGTTACATATCCGTATAAACGCATATTCTGAAAATACATTAATAATGAAACCACACAGATTATTTACGCTATTTTGTTTTATCCTTCTTTCTTCCGGGTTGCTGGCCCAGAGTGCCAAGAAGCATTTCAAGGCGGGGGAGGATTTTGTGTATGCCGGGAATTTTCCCGATGCCATAGAACAGTTCACCAAGGCGATTGAGCTGGATCCCGATTATGACAAGGCCTATATTGCCCGCGCCGATGCGTATGAGAAGACCGGTAAGCTGAAGGAGGCGGCCGAAGATTACGACAGGGCTTCGACTTTCGTGAATAAAACAGATATTTTCTATTCTGCGGGAAGGCTTTATTACGAAATTGGTGATTACGAAACAGCTATCGAAAGGATCAATGTGGCCCTGGAGTTGAAGCGAACGAACATGGAAGCCTACCAGGTGCTCTCCAAAACCTACCTGGCCCAGGGGAAATATAATGAGGCACTGGAAGAATGCAACGCTGCGCTGGGGCTGAAAGAATCATCTGAGAATTTTTATCTCCGCGGGACCATCAATGAGAAGCTTGGAAAAATGGAATTTGCCGAAGAGGATTATGAAAAATCCATCCGGAGGGACGATGAAAATATCGACGCACTGATTGCCGTGGCCAACGTGCGGATCGCGCTCGGCAAACTAGAGGAAGCGCTGTTCCGTGTAAACCAGGCGCTTAAGCTTGATCAGAATAGCCGCCAGGCATATTATGTGCGAAGTAAGATCTACGCGAAGCAGCTCGATTATCCCAGTGCCATTAATGATATTTCGAAGAACCTGCTGATGGACCAGAATGATGAGGAGATGTATTATATACGTGGGTGCTACTACCAGGAGTTCACCCAGCACCCCAATGCTATCAACGATTTTACAAAGGTGATCCTGTTGAATCCTCAGAACGCAGATGCGCTGTTCAAGCGTGCCTACTCCTATGAGCAGATTGGTGATTTCAAATCGGCCATTAAGGATTATGAAGCTTTGCTGCCCATGTCGGAGCATGACGAACAGGCTAAGGCGTTGATCGAACAGGCAGGAAGCAGGTTGTTTGAACTGTACCGCGAAACAAACAAACCGGTGATCGTTATCCTTGATCCTGCACCTCGAAATAAGGAGACCCTCCAGTTCCCGACAGGTTCGAGCATTGTGTCTGTAAAGGGACAGATTGAAGATGAGAGTGACCTGAAATCGATATCCATCGATCAGATACAGGTGCCCTTCCAGAAAAATGAAGATACCGAAGCGTTTGATTTCCTGGCGGCTTTCGAAATTGGCAACAAGGAGAACATCACCATTTCGGCTACCGATGTGTATGGCAATACGGTAAATAATGTTTATAACATAATGATGACAGAGGTGGATGCACCGGTTGTATACATCATTGCTCCGTATGCATCAGATAACGGGGAGATCTATCTTGATTCAAACGATCCGTCAGTTTATGTTGAGGGCCGTATTGAGGACGAAAGCATCATCGAAAGTATCAGGATCAATGATATGATAGCCAGCTATATCCCGGATGAGCTGAATCCCACCTTCTCGGCCAATATAAATATCATGAATAAGAATAAGATCAACGTGGTTGTGACTGATGTTTATGGTAACTCCACCGACGCTGAATTTACCCTGAACCGCGAAGCCGCCCTGATCTCGGAGAAAAACCCGATGGGCAAGACCTGGGCTGTTTTTATCGAGAATTCAGATTATGAGACCTTCGCCAGCCTGGAAGGCCCGACCAAGGATATCACCCTTATGAAATCGTCTCTTGCTAAGTACCAGATACATAATTTCATCCATAAGAAAGACATGACGAAGAGCGAAATTGAGCGGTTCTTCTCTATCGAATTGCGCGACCTGGTCAGGAGCAACCGGGTTAACTCCTTGTTGATATGGTATGCCGGGCATGGCAAATTTGTTAACGAAACAGGTTACTGGATACCCGTTGATGCACACCGTGATGATGAGTTTACTTACTTTAATATCAATGCGCTGAAGGCATCGTTGCAATCCTATTCAAGCTCGGTTACCCATACCCTGGTGATCACCGATGCCTGCGAATCGGGTCCCAGCTTCTACCAGGCCATGCGGTCGGACAATAAGATCAAAAGCTGCGACGATTGGCAGGCTACAAGGTTTAAGTCATCACAGGTATTTTCATCGGCGGGATATGAGCTTGCCGTGGATAATTCGCAGTTTACCAGGACGTTTGCCAACTCCCTGGCCAATAATCCGGATGCATGTATCCCTATAGAAAGCATCGTGAATAAGGTGACCACTGCGGTTGTGAAGAATAACCAGCAGAAGCCGCAGTTCGGGAAGATTGCAGGGCTGGAAGATGAGGATGGAACATTCTTTTTCATTACCAAGTAATATTAATACCCGCTTCAGTGCGGAGAAACCCACATTTAAATGACCACTTCCAGGCTATGTAGTCTTTTGATTGCTATTGGTTTATCCATACCCGTTGTTTCACAAACCTATTTTTTCGATAATTACAGTGTCAGGCAGGGCCTTGCCCAGTCGAAGGTGTACGCCATTATCCAGGATAAGAACGATTATATCTGGCTGGGGACAGAAGGGGGCGTGTCGCGTTTCGATGGGACGTCGTTTGAAAATTTTACCACCGAAGACGGACTGGCTGTGAATGGCGTACAGACCATTTTCCGCGACCCCTATGATAATATCTGGATGGGGCATATCGGTGGCGGTATTACACGGTTTAACGGGGAGACCTTCGAACGGCTGGAAGGCATTTCATTTATGCTGGGGAGTGATATCACTTCTATTTCACTCGACACTGCAGGGAGTTTATGGATTGCTACTGCAAGTTCGGGAGCAATGGTTATATATAATCCAGACGCTCCGAAAGGAGAGTTCAGGTATGAACAGTACAGCGGCAGAAGATTGAGCGACCGTGTATTTAAGCTCTATTTATCACACGATGGCAGCCTGTACCTGCTAACAGATGTCGGTATCCAGAGACACTTGCCTGAAAAAAATGATTTTGAGAAAATTCTTATCCATGGATTGGGCTATCACCAGGTAACTTCTGTCATTGAGGACAGTAAGGGTAACTTTTGGTTTGGCACTTATAATGATGGCCTGAAAAAATATGATCCGGTAGCGGAAGAATTAACCTATTTCACCATGAAAGACGGACTGGCCCATAATTTTGTGAGCAGCCTGTTCGAGGACAGCCGTGGCAATATCTGGGTGGGTACCTGGGGAGGCGGCATCACAATGATCA
The DNA here is from genome assembly GCA_964477295.1 of uncultured Bacteroides sp. Lineage (GTDB taxonomy): Bacteria > Bacteroidota > Bacteroidia > Bacteroidales > SM23-62 > CAYZEZ01. Next base: position 9,879 of record CAYZEZ010000122.1, read on the forward strand.
ACGCGGAACTAAGAAATTTCAATACCGGGAACGGTCTGCAAGACAGCAAGATAAGGTGCTTTTATGAAGATGTTGAAGGGAATATCCTCATCGGTACCAATGAGCACGGGCTGTCGATCTATAAAGGGGAGCAATTTGTCTCGTGGTCGGAAGAAGATGGACTGATAAACAACCAGGTATGGGCCGTTCACCAGGACCGGAATGGTAAATTCTGGTTTGGCACCAATGGCGGGATCTCAGTGCTGGATTTGTCGGGACGAGCAGATCACAGGTTCCGGCACCTGACCTCCGAGCGGTATACTATCGGTGACCAGATCAGGTTTATCGACGAGGACCGGGACGGCAATATATGGCTGGGTACATATGCCAACGGGACCTTCGAATACAACCCCCGGACTGACAGGTTCTCCTACAGCTTTTTACTGAATTCCTATAACACGCAGCAGATCGTTACAGCTATGGCGATCGACGCGAACAATAATCTCTGGGTTGGTACGACCGACGGTTTGCTGTATTATGATATCGATGCACGTGCGGTGCAGCTCCTCACACAGATCCACGGACTGGCCGGCACGGATATATCTGCATTGTATGCCGATTCGCGTGATATAATATGGGTAGGTTCGAAGGGCAAAGGATTAACGAAAATTGTCGGGGATACGGCCCTGGCGGTTAACCTGGGAAATAACTTCACACCCACATGTATAACCGAAGACCAGGAAGGATTGATCTGGGTGGGAACGGAAGGGCAGGGTGTATTCGCTATCGAGAGCGATACGATAAAATTTCATTATTCCCGGCAGAACGGGCTGATGGCCAACCTGATTACCCTCATCGAAGTGGATGACCGGAATAATTTATATTTCGGAACCAATTTGGGACTGAATAAGCTTGACCGGGAGAAAGATAAAATATACAGCTATACCAGGAAAAATGGATTTGTTGGGATAGAAACCAAAAACAATGCTTCCTGCAGGGACGACGAAGGGAACCTCTGGTTCGGGACGGTGGCAGGGGTTACAAGGTATAGTCCCGACCGCGAGATAAGGACAGAGATTGAACCGCTTACCCACATCATCCGTTTGAGGATAAACCTCCAGGACAGGGCCATGGAGGAGGGGATGAGGCTCAGTTTCAATGAGAACTCTATCATTTTTAATTATACCAGCATCTGCCTGATCAATCCCGATGCGGTCCACTACCAGTATAAGCTGGAAGGTGCCGATATCGACTGGTTGCCCGAAACAGATCAGACCACGGCGACCTATCCAGCCCTTAAGCCCGGAAAATATATATTCCAGGTTAAGGCATGTAACAGCGACGGCATATGGAACGAAGTACCGATAAGTTATGCGTTCCAGATCCGGCCACCCTTTTATGCCACGTGGTGGTTCATCCTGATCTGCATATTCATAGCAGGAGTTATTATCCTGATCTGGATCAAGTGGAGGGAGCAGGTACTGAGGCGGGAGAACCGGATCCTTGAAGAACGGGTAAAGGAAAGGACGGCGGTGGTGGTAGCCCAGAAAGAGGAGCTGGCACAGAAGAATAAAGACATTACCGATTCCATCCAGTATGCAAAAAGGATACAGTTTGCAATACTGCCACCGGAGGTCCCGTTCGAGGATACCTTCATATTATTTAAGCCGAAGGATATCGTGAGTGGTGATTTTTACTGGATACTGGAGAAGGATGGCAAGGAATTCATAGCAGCAGTCGATTGCACCGGTCATGGAGTGCCGGGTGCCTTTATGTCGATCATTGGTCACAATATGCTGAATAAGATCGTTAAGGAATACGATATAGTGAAACCTTCCGAGATTTTAAACCACCTGGATGTGGAGGTAACCAGGACACTGCGCCAGGAGGACGAAACCGCCACGGTTAAGGATGGTATGGACATGACCCTGATCTGCTTCCACAGGGATAAGATGTTACTTGAAGTAGCGGGGGCCTACAATCCCATTTACCTGATCAGGAATGGAGAGCTGATCGAGACCAAGACCGACCGGTTTGCCATTGGGCGTTCGGTGGGTGAGCTGGAGAAGAAGAATTTCACCAATCACGAGATTAAGCTTCAGAAGGGCGACACCATTTACATGTTTTCTGATGGGTATGCTGACCAGTTCGGAGGCCAGTCAGGGAAGAAGTTCAAGTCGGGGCCGATGAAGGAACTGTTGCTGAACCTGCAGGAGAAGACCATCGAAGAGCAGTACTCTATACTGAACAGCACCATTGAGGCCTGGAGGGGAGACATTGAGCAGATTGATGATATTTTAGTTATTGGGAGGAAATTTTAGAGATTGACTAGATTTGAAGAATGGATAAGAAATATAAAGAAATAGAAATAGAAGAGTATTATGTTGAAGATTCTAATCCAAAAGAACTTGCCAGATCATTAGAGCAAAGGACAAAAAACTTTGCAGTTGATATAATCCGCTTATCAGTAAAACTACCTTAAACTACTGAAAGTCAAGTAATCAGGAATCAGTTAACGATAGCCGGAACCAGCATTGGTGCCAATTGGTCAATCTAGTCAATTCTACTTAAATTTGAGCAATCTTAACCACTGAGCCATCCCATTTCGGGGCATTATTGATGGCATCCATGACCTTCCCGGGATTATCCACCACCGACCAGATCGCTCGGTGAGCTTCACGCATAAATTCCTGCTCGATCATCTGTTCGAAAAATTTAAGCAGGATATCAAAGTAGCCGTTAATATTTAGGATTACGATCGGGACAATCACCTTGCCCAGTTGTTTCAGGGTGATCACTTCGAGTAATTCTTCCATGGTTCCCACGCCACCCGGAAGGGCGAGGATGGCATCGGCCACTTTTGTGATGGTTTTCTTCCGTTCATGCATGTCGCTGACCACAATTTGTTCCACCCCGGGGTGAGCCCATCCCCGGTCGACCATAAAAGAGGGGATGACGCCTGTAATTTTCCCTTTATTCAGAAGGATGGTGTCTGCCAGTTTCCCCATCAGGCCCATCTTTCCACCACCATAATATACGGATAGGTTTTGCCGGGTGAGTATAATGCCTAATTCTTCTGCAGCCTTGAAATAGACTTCATTAACCTGACTGCTTGAGGCGCAAAAGACAGTTATATTGGAGATCATTGGAAGGCTAAAGCAGGGCTTCGAGTTTGTTAACCAGGTTACTCTTTGGAACAGCGCCTACCTGCTTATCTGCCACTTCACCATTCTTAAAGAAAAGGACGGTAGGTATATTTCTGATTCCAAACTTTGCTGTAGTTCCCGGATTGCTGTCAACGTCAAGCTTGGCAACCAATGCCTTATCTTTATACTCTTCGCCAATCTCTTCCACTATGGGGCCTACCATTCTGCAGGGTCCGCACCACTCAGCCCAGAAATCTACGATAACAGGCTTGTCGGATTTCATCACAATTTCTTCGAAATTCTGATCTGTTACTTCTAATGCCATTTTATTAATTTTAGGTATTTAAAATGTATTTAATGAATCCAGTGAGTGCACTCTCCGCTGCTGGCAGCGTATATAGTGAGGGCAAAAAATTAAGATCAATAAAGATCTTCAATGTGTAAAAATAAAAAAACTAATTCAGTTTAAACTCTATGTCCTGTTCGTTTAACAGGAATTTAATGAAATTATCGGTGA
>CAYZEZ010000123.1:0-13351 GCA_964477295.1 uncultured Bacteroides sp.
TCAAATATGATGGTATCATTTTTAATAATAGCAATGGACAAGCCAGGAATATTCCAGGTTGTTCTGGATTGCTCAATAAACGACTCAATAGACTGAAGATCAAGGCATTCATAAGCAGTTTGGGATAAAAGTGAAATGGAACTGATCAATAAGAACAATCCCAATAATAATTTATGGCGCATTTTCATGTCGATAGGTATTCGTAAGATTACAGGTGAATCTTTGAGTTAATTTCCGAATATAACAATTTTAAATGATTATGGGGCCACTCTGCTGAGAAGCCCCCCTGTACATTATTTGGAAAGTAATTACAGATTAAGCTTTTTCAGTATGTGTTCGGGTATGGCATTTTTGTTTACCATGATAGCCATGGTTTTATACCGGACAAAAGGTTCTGATGCGTAGAGATATCCGTCATAAGGACTTCCGGACTCACCCCATGAATTCTTAACAAGGAAATATTTTTTACCCAGCTGATCTTCAGCTAGCCCGGTAATATGCATCCCATGATCATCAGTAGTTGTATAATTATCAAACCCGGTTTGCCTGTATTCCTGTGTGATGATTCGTTCGGGTACCGGCCCCTGAAAGCTGAACATCATTTTTTGCTTTTCAGCATCCGTCAATTCCTCCCATTTTTCTCTTTCAGTCCCGGCCTGATCCTCCAGTTCAACATCCGGAACGATGGCCACTCCATTGGACCAGGAAAATCCCTTTTCGCTGATATCTGATGACCAGGCAATCGTATAGCCTTGATCTATAGCGAAGTACATAATTTCTAACAATTCATCAAGGGGAACATTATATGCACTGCCCCAGGCCCAGTTATCCGGCACCTCCAGGATGAATGGTTTGTAAAAAGGATGATGTGTATACGAACTGATCTCTATGTAATCATCCATATTCAATGCAAGGCTTCGAGCAAAGGATTCAGGTGTATATTCCTTGCCTTTATATTCAAATCTTTCAGGGACCTCGCCAAGGTATGATTCCAACAGGTTTACAAATGCGTTATGCCAGTTGGGAGTTAGTTTTCTGTTTTTATTCTTCACTACATCCTCGACATCGCCTTTAAGCACCTCATCCATTTCATTATGTACATGGTTCTCTTCTCCCATGCATAAACCACTGTAGACAGATTCAGGCGTGATCCCGTAGGTATCAATGACATGCAGGACATCATGAGCGAATCCTCCTCCGGAAAAGTTCAGGTTGCCATGCAACCTTACATATTTATTGGCTTTTTCAGCGTAGGCATGTCGGACAGTAAACATTTCAGACAGGTCAAATTCTCCTTTTCCTGTTCGGATTAACTCTGACTCGAGCATAGATATTACTGAGAAAGACCAGCAGGTATTTGAACGATACTGGTTCTTCACTGAAGTAGCTGGATGATCCGCGATCACTTTAAAAACATAACCCTCTGTAAATTCAGGTGGCTGAGCATTTGTCTGCACAGGTACAATAAAAAAGAAAGCTGAAATTATCAGCAGGCTTGATGGTTTGTTTTTCATTGAAAATATGTTTATTGGTTCTTCTGTCTCCTCATCTCATTTCTCCAAAATCTTAAGCTCTGTCCTTCGGTTTGTTGCCCTGCCTTCTTCAGTATTATTATTGGCAACAGGCATGGTTAAACCATACCCTTTGAAAGTCATTCTGTTCTCATCAATACCCTTTTCAATCAGAAAATTTCTTACCGATATGGCCCTGTTTTCTGATAATGCCTGGTTGTATTCTGCCGTACCGATGCTATCGGTATGGCCACTCAGCTCCACTACCAGTGTAGGATTCTCATTCATCAGTTTTACCACCTTATTCAGCTCAATCCGTGACTCATTTTTCAGATCATGCTTATTGTATTCGAAAAAAACATTTTTCAGGATAATGCGCTCCCCGATCTTTATAGGTTGTAAGGGAACATCTTTCAAATACGGTGCGGTTCGCTCATAAACCTGCTTTGTCTCAAAATGATCGGAAAAGAAAAGATATCCCGTACGCGACACATTTAAAGCATAGTCGGCGTTAGCAGGGATACATACCAGAAATTCACCCGTCTCGGGATCTGATGTTGAAACCATTATTGGGTCTGCTGTAACCAGGTTGATAAGCTCAAAACGCGCGCCCAGTCTCTGTTTTGTCTCAGCATCATAAACCCTGCCCTTCATATAGGAAACTTTAATTGGCCTGACATCTTCATAAAGATCAAAGTAGAAAATATCCCTGGCCTGCTCATTCGATCTGTCGGAAGAATAATAAGCAGTTTGTCCTTTTGCATTTACAATCAATCCCTCCTCATTACCATTCGTATTAATAGGATATCCCAGGTTCACAGGACGGCTCCAGGTTGTATCCGAAGTTTTCCGTGTAATGAAAATATCAAACAGTCCAAGTCCCGGCCATCCGTCAGAACTGAAATAGAGGGTCTGGTTATCGGGATGTATAAACGGAGAATGCTCATCATCAGGTGTATTGATAGAGTCGCCTGCATTCAACGGGTATCCCCAGCTTCCATCATCCTGTTTATAGCTGATCCACACATCATATCCACCAAGTCCATTGCTCCGGTTACTGACAAAATAGAGGATCCGGCCATCGGATGAAAGGGATGGTTGTTTCTCTCCATACGAGGTATTAATATTCCCACCGAGATTCCTGGGTAGGGTCCATTTGTCACCCCGAAATTCAGAATAATACAGATCGCACAGTCCATATCCATCCTTTCGGTTACATCCCGTAAAAACCATCAACTTCCCGTTAGAGGAGATAGATTGCGCACCTTCGTTATTACCGGTATTTAGCGGTGGGCCTGCATCTTCAGCTGGTTGCCATATTCCGTCACGGAAATTACTGACATAAAAATCCTCCTGGCGATTCAGATAGGTATCAGGATTGGTTTCATCAATGGGAAGAAGCCTGGTGAAAACCATCACCGATTCATCCGCTGATAAACTCGGCCAGTAATCATCATATTTTGAATTGATATTTTCTCCCATATTTACCGGTTCAAATGGAACCGGATGGGCCAATGCCCAAATTGAGAACCGGCAATATTCCAGCCTTTTGTAGGCCAGCTGCATGTATTTTGCCGATCCCCTGCCAATGGCTAAAAAGGTTTTAAAATGTTCAAGGGCATCCGCGTAGGCGGCGATCCGGTATTCGTTTTCTGCAAGGAAATAAATTGCATTCGGGTAAAAGGAATGATTAATGGAAATTGCACTTTTATAAGCCGTTACAGATTCTTCAAACCGCCCCATATCAGTATACGTTTGTCCAAGCAATAACAAAGCTTCAAGAAAATCCGGATCGGCTGTAAGAGACTCTCTAAGTTCTGAAACTGCCTGATCAAATTCCAGCATCCTGTAATGCTGTGTTGCCTTCTGATAATGGAATATGGCGCGGTTTGATCTCGTAGTATATCCATCCTGAGCGATTGAAGCAACCACACAAATCACCAGAAATGATAAAACGATTGAAATCCTCTTCATCATAATTATTCTACCCCTTTTAAGATTTTGTACAAAATCTATACCCAAAGGTAGGAAAAATCGTGAATCGTGAGTAGTGAGCAGTGAAACGAGGGTGTGCGCACACTTCGATATTCGTTATTTAAGGAGTTCACTGAGATCGAGCCAGTAGACCTGGGGTGGGAAGGTGCTTCTTTCACATGATATATACAGTATATCCGAGTTCTGAATGGTAATCCCTTCCGTCTGAAGATCATTATACGATGGAAATTCGAACCTTGATTTTGAGCCTTCAAAAATATCCGGGAATGTATACCCTGTAAAAATCCAGATAAATGGTATATAATCTTTGTAGCCAAGCAGGGTAACGATCTTCCCGTTCTTGCTGATATCAGCAGCCGTAACCAGTCCATCCGCATTAAAAACTGACCTGGGACTAACCACATAACTGCCTGATAAAGTAGACAATACATATAATGAAGAGGTCCTGTCCTGCCAGTTCTTTGAGAAAAGGTAAAGGGAATCTTCCCAGGCAAAGAAAGCCTCACAATCATATGCGGATCTTGATAAAGCAGGTTCGCCAGTCTGGTCGCCGTATTGAAAGCTGATTAATTCGGCAGAAACACCGGCATCCTGGTTTGCCGGTATATCTGACTTTTTGATCTTATATACCTGAAGATGGGTACGATGTCCATTGTTGTTGCCAAAGTCACCAATATAGATATAATCCTTATCCTGTGTTATCTCCTCCCAGTCCCTGTTCCGTGCATTGATAATAAAAACCTGTTGCACTACCATTCCTGAAACAGGATTAAAAGCATATAAAACCGGATCATTGCCACTGTCATTAATGGTCCAGAAAACTCCACGGTATAAAATAATCCCGGAATTCTCCTGAAGTTGGGGATCAAGCTCTTCTATTTTCAGATTAAGCTCCGGTTCAGTGGTAATTGAATCTGAAAGAACCTGTGACTGGTTTCGCCTGGGTACATTACATCCAAATAAACACAACAATACGGAACCGGTCAGTGGAACGACAAGAAAGACAACAAATAAAAAAGAGGGTACCCTGGAGCCGGGCAATTTATTCAGGTTTAAATCCATATGCTTCCATCATCTTATAAAAGAGATCCGTATTCTGGTAGATCCCGCTAAATTGACCTGAGCCGGGACCAAATGCAAATACCGGGACCATTACACCTGTGTGTCCGTCTGTAGTAAAGGCAGCCTCAACTGTGCCATCCTGAATACTTCCCCCGTTGATCGCCATTCCGCCCGTTTCATGGTCAGCTGTAACTATCACCAGGGTCTCTTTATCCTTCGTTGCAAATTTCAGAGCTTCGCCAACAGCATTATCAAAATCCAGCACCTCGGCTATCACTCCCTCTGAATTATTCCCATGAGCAGCCCAGTCAATCTGCGATCCTTCCACCATGAGAAAGAATCCATCTCCGCTTTTCTTTAAAAAATTTACAGCTATTCGGGTTGCATCCGGTAAATAATTTTCATCACGTTCCCCCATGGGTGGAAGTGCCTCTTTTGCTGGCAGGCAAATGATTTTATCCGGGGAATCCCCGATCTCTGAAAGATCGCGTACAAATGAATAACCCTTCATTTCAAATGAGTCAATGAGGTTCAGGCTATCTTCACGCTTATCAAAATGATCTTCTCCACCTCCAATGATCAGTTCGAAATCTGTTTTCAGAAAATCACCTGCAATGCTTTCATAATCACCACGATTGACATTATGTGCAATAAAAGATGCCGGTGTTGCATGAGTAATTGTGCTGGTAACCACCAGTCCGGTTGCATATCCGTGATCCTCAGCATATTCAAGGATTGTCTTCACAGGCTTTCCGAAAGTATCCACAGCGATTGATCCATTTTTTGTTTTCTTCCCTGTTGCAATGGCGGTTCCACTTGCGCCGGAGTCGGTAACATATGAATTCGCCGAATACGTCTTTTGAAACCCAATAACCGGGAATTTTTCGATATTCAACCGGCCTTTATTCGCAGTCATCCCAGCGTAAATCTGGGCAGTTCCCATACCATCTCCGATCAATATGATAATATTTTTTACTTTGGGGACATCAGGTTCTGTTTTACAGGATGAGGCCATCACCATACATACAATTCCGACAGCAAAAAACAATTTAAACTTCATGGTAATTTTGATTTCAGTTTTTCTAAAATTTATCATGCGAAGATATTAATTATAGCTGGTAATCCGATACGGATTTTCATGGCATCCGCAAATTTTACTATTTTCGTTGTTACTATTTTAAATCTTTTGTTATATGAGAGAAATTCATGTTGGAATAGCCTCCTACGGTATGTCGGGGGAAGTGTTCCATGCACCTCTTTTACATACCCACAAAGGTTTTCAAATCACTAAAATTCTTGAGCGGACAAAAGATAAATCGAAAGTCAGGTATCCATATGCCGAAATTGTAAGAAATTATAGCGATCTGCTCAATGATCATGAAATTGAATTGATTATTGTTAACACCCCGGATAATCTCCATTATGAGATGGCATTACAGGCTATTGAGGCTGGAAAACATCTGGTGGTTGAAAAACCATTTACTCTGTCTGTGTGCGATGCGGATGAGCTTATTAAAAGGGCAAAAAAAGCACGTGTAATGATAAGTGTTTTTCAGAACAGGAGGTGGGACAGTGATTTTCTTACCGTGCAAAAGATTATCCACGATAAGCTACTCGGCCGATTGGTTGAGTTTGAAGCCCATTTTGATCGCTACAGGAATTTCATCCAGGAGAATACCTGGAAGGAGCTTAAAGAATCCGGCTCAGGAACAATTTATAACCTTGGATCCCACCTGGTCGACCAGGCGCTTGTTCTTTTTGGTTTGCCCGGATCGGTATATGCAGATATCAGGACCCTGCGTACGGGTGGCAGAGTGGATGATGCTTTCACATTATTGTTAACGTACGATAAAGTAAAGATCACTCTTAAGGCAAGTTACCTGGTCAGAGAACCGGGACCAAAATATTATCTCCATGGTACTCTTGGATCATTTATTAAATGGGGGATGGATCGCCAGGAGGAGGCTCTTAAGAAAGGCCTTTTTCCCGGTTCGGATGAGTGGGGCAACGAGCCGGAAGAAGATTGGGGCATTATTAATACAGAAAAAGAAGGCTCACCATATAAACAGAAAGTAGAGTCCGTACACGGAAATTACCTGGTTTATTATGATCTGCTGTACGAGGCCCTTGCCAATGGCAAACCCAACCCGGTGACGGCAGGGCAAGGCCGGAATGTGATCAGGGTGATCGAAGCAGCACGGGAGAGCAGTGAAACCGGCCGGGCAGTGACGATATAGTTGCAGGTTGCTAATTGCAGGCTACACCTGAAGATTCGCTACCCGAAGACTTGAAAACTTCTATTTGGATATAAGAGCAATCCAGTGCTGGTTGCCAGGGGCAGTAACAGGGACCAGCCTTCCCCCGGAAACGAAAGTTCCTTCTTCCCATTCGGCCGCTAGCACATCACACCATTTTACCGAAAAATCACCTTTATACTTGCTCAGGTCCAGTAGCACCGATCCACCCTTCGGGAAATAAATGGCGTATTCCTTTCCTTCAATGGCGCGACAATATGCTTCATGTTCTTCCCTTTCCGAAAGCACACCGTTTAAGGGTTTACCGTTAAACCAGTCCATCTGGTCAGACAGGCTACGAATACTCTTAATAACAGCCCGGGCAATTTCATTTAATCCCTGACCTGAACCAGGCCTGTGAAAACGGGTACCCGCACATCCGAAAAAGGCATTCTGAATATATGATTCGATGCCGTTCCTTGTAGTTTTATGTCTGCCCCCGTCATTTCCGTAAACTTTTACATTATTGACCGGCCTGACTGCATCAATAAACCTCAACCGTTTCAGTTGAGCCAGTCCATTCGTCCAGTGGTCCTCGCCTGTAATGTGATTGTTTTGTGAAATATCAACAAATCCATAGGTCTCAGGATGATCGAACGTTTCGCTGTGGATAGGATTAGACAGGTCCCATGGATCCCACATCTCGGTTGTATACACGATTTTACCAGCTTCCCTGGCTTTCTTCTGAATGTAGAGCGACCAGAATTTTCCCCAGTCAGATGTGACGGATGTCTCATTGTCCATGCAATACAAAACATTATCATATGCCAGGCTGTATGACAACAATTTATCTACAAACTTACTCTGGTAAAACAGGACCGGTGTAATGGCCAGTTGCTCAGGTATGCTCCAGAAAAATTTATTTTCAGTGTAGATGGGGTGGGTTTCAATCACCGGCGACAGTTTAGACCTGCGTTCATTGTAATTCACATTATTGGTTGGATTAAAGGGATTAACACTCCAGATATCCCTGTAAAAATCAAAGGTTGCCCATATTTCAACCTGTACGATAATGTTTCGCTCAGCGGTAAGTTTCAGCAGGTTATCAAACCTTTTCCAGTATTCATCATTCCAGGTTCGCAGATCGTATTTGCCCTCCTCATTCTTTCCAAATGGCCAAACATTACCACTGTCTCTCGACGACATCGTATTTCTTACATAATTGCCACCCACCGAACGCAGCAGGTCAAGGTGTTCTTCCAGATCAGGTATCTGGAAAAGGTTATCCTCCACGGATCCCCCGAGCAATAAAACTTCCTTTCCCTGATAAGCCCAATATCCAGGATGTATCAGGCTGGGTTGGATAGTGTTATCTGAGGCTGCTTGTTTACTTTTATCAGGTGAGGGGTTGCAGCTCAGCAGAAAAAGCACTAAAAAGGGTATTGTCAGTTTTTTCATGATCTCAGGTTTAGACTATTAAAAGGGGTTGTTAAAAGTGCCAGCTTTCAGATGAACAGCCATCCCGGACTTGTTTCAGCATCTGTCACTATCTGATAATTATATCCCGATTCCGGGTACCCGGGCCGGAATGACTCAGATCGTAAATAAAATACTACCTGAAACAGCGCTATAAACGGAATGTTATTTCGTTTTAAAGGAGTCAAATTGCCGGTTCAGCTCATCATCGGTTGCACGGTGGCCGGAGGTAATATATAACCTGTGTTTAAAGGTGGCAGACTCGCCCTTCTTTAAAGTGAAATTGAGTTCCTCTTTGCCGTCGCTAAACACCTTTAATCCCAGGTTATTGACAGCAAACAGGCCATAACCCCTTGCATGCCATGAGGCAGGATATCCGGGATTTTCGGGATGGTCAAACATGGCTATGGTAATCTCTTCATCACCTTTAGTTGCAGATAATCCAACCCAATCAGCTCTTTTTCCCCATACTTCCAGATCTTCTATCCCATTGCTGTTCCTGTAATGTCCATTTATACCTTCATTATTCAACACTTTTACTTCCGACGGATTGCCTTCTGAATCGGTAAATACCTGCGGTTGATCGGAGGGATATTCAAAGGCCCTGTCAACACGAATGGCGAACAAACCTTCTTTGTTATCCGTAAAAACAACATCTTCAGCGCTAGCAGTGAGCGTTGTTATCCGGTCGATCGTGCGGGTATCCTCACCACCACTGAATTCAAACCTCGTATCCTCATTCAAAATCGCAATGGCAGGCAAGAGTGCATCAGGCTGTACCATCCAGTCCATGGTCACTTCCAGGATTCCAATATCCTCCCTGCTGATCGCCTGCTTCACCTCACGGTGCACTATTTTGCCATAATGGATTTTATTTTCCTTGGGGATAGCAAAAGAATTATTCCAGAAATCAAATCCATTTACATCTCCATAATTAAACCAGACGCCAACTTGGTGGGGATGGTCAACACGTTCACCTTCTCTGGGTTTAATTGGATATCCCCTGGTAATAACTGTTCCCGCTGCAGTATAGACAGGATATAAAAAGGGTTTTTCCATTTCTTGAGGATACATATAGGATGTCAGTTTTTCACCATCAATAAATACATCCACTTTTCTGTCTGCTTCCGAATGGACCAGAACGACACCCTTTTTTGTTCCCTCTTCCACCTGATCTGTTTTGGTTTTTGGTGTGGTTTTACACGCTGAAAAACAGAGCAGCAAAAAGACAACTGAAAAGACCAGATTTCGATAACCAATAAATTTCATGAGTACAGGTTTTTATTAATATTTAAAAACAGAATTACCGGCCATTACCTCCTGGGAAGCTTCATCGAAGGTTATACGCTGACCCGTATGCAGTGCTGCGGAAGTCATAATAACAGCAATGGCATGATTATAGCCAGCCATGACATCTGCATGCGTCTTTTCCCTGCTTCTGACACATTCCATCCAGTTTCTCATATGGGCAGAGGTCATAGCATCAACTCCTGTATTCGCTCCGGCTTCGACATGGGCAGTGGGCAATTTATAATCTTCCAGCAGAAAGGGCTTCATTCCCATCGCAGAAGCAAACCTCTCCTCCAGTCCTCCTTCTGAGGTAACCATATTGGTTGAAAGGTCCATAGTACCTCCGTTCGATCTGTATAGTTCCTTTACACCACCTGCCGAATTATGCTGCCGTGAAGAATATAATACCTGGAATGCCTTATCATCATGAGTCCTGTATTCAAATACTGCAGTCATTGTATCGAAGTTTTTACGCCCGTCTTTCCACACATAAACACCTCCATTGGCAGAACAGGTTGTGGGATGATTAATACCGGTAAACCAGTGGACGGTATCAATCTGGTGACACATCCATTGGCCGGGGATGCCACTTGAATAAGGCCAGAACAACCTGTACTCAAGATATTTTCTCGGATCCCATTCTTCATAGGGCCGGTTCATGAGGTACCTTATCCAATCTGTATCCTCCTTTTTGATGCTGGCTGTTAACTCGGGCAACCGCCACCTTCCTGGCTGATTAACGTTCCAGGTCATTTCCACCATGGTTACATCGCCAAACTTGCCTGATTTTATATATTCGGCTGCAGCCTGGTAGTTGATGCCGCTCCGTCGTTGTGATCCGATCTGTATAACTTTGCCTGTTTCTTTAGCTGCCCTCAATGCGGCTCGCGCATCGGACATGGTCTCGGCAAAAGGTTTCTCACAATAAACATCACAGCCATTTTTTACTGCCTGAACTAAATGGAGTGCATGCTGAAAGTCCGCTGTACTGATGATGACAGCATCTACTTCCATCTTCTCATATAATTCCTCATTGTTCCTGGCCAGCTGTACTTTAATACCCTTTTCACTAAAGAATTCATCTGCTTCTTTACGGCGCCTGTTCCAGATATCCGAAACAGCAACGATCTCAAAATTCAATTCCTTGTTGTGGGTAAAAAATGCAGGGAGAAGTGAATATTTGCACCGGTTTGAAAAACCTACAATGCCTACCCTGATTTTATCGTTCGCTCCCGGGATCCTCGCATAACTCTTTGATGTGAGAGCCATGCCACCCAAAGTGACACCTGCTGTTCCGATGGCCGATTTTTTAATGAAGTCTCGTCTGGTATTTTTCATCCTGGTTTAATATTTAGTTATATATAATTGGTGTTTAGCTATCAAGATTATTCCTCGAATACTTTGATTTTAATGTTCCTGAAGGATACCTCATTTCCATGGTCCTGCAATAAGATATGGCCTGCTTTAGCTTCGCCAAAGTTTTTCCAATCCTTGTATTTGCTGATCTTTACAAGTTCACGATAGGCGTCTGATCCCCTTTCATATTCCAGCACTTTGCTACCGTTAAGCCAGTGTTCAACATGACCGTCTTCAGATATAATACGTGCCATATTCCACTGGCCCATTGGTCTCACCCGTTTATTTTGGGCAGTGATCAGATCATACAACGAGGCAACGGTCCTGTTACCATCCCTGCCTTGTTGAGAATCCGGATGCAGGGCATCATCAAGGATCTGATATTCTAGTCCGATTGCGGATCCCTTGGTTTCTTCATTTTCCGTAACATAATATTTTATGCCACTGTTTGCTCCTGGTGTTAATTTAAAGTCTGCCTTGAAATCAAAATTGGCGTACTCATCAATTGTAACAATATCTCCACCATGTTCGGCTTCTCCGCCGCCGGATGCTTCAACCGACAATGCGCCATCAGCAACCTTCCATCCAAACTCAGGAAAGGTTTCCTTATGGGCTCCCCGCCAGAAATCAGTCGTTTCCCCGTCGAAAAGCAGTTCCCAGCCTTCTTCTTTTTCTTCATCGGTGAGGCCATTGTTTAAAAGGGTTGTTTTCACAGGTACCTCTTCCTCAGAAATGGTTACATAATCTCTCACATTTTCAGTCAGGATCCTGATGTTTCTCCATTTTACCTCCACGCCCTCTGTCCAGGGTCTGTCCTTAACATTTACAGCATGTACCTGGAGACATATAAAGCCGTCCTCGTCCATCTCATCAACCAGGTTAACACACATCACACCGTTTATCCATGTTTTCATAGAACTGCCAACGGCCTCAATCCTGTATTTATTCCACTCAAAGTTCCTGAATGCTTTCCTTCCTGCTTCATTGTCGCCAAGATGGTAAAGCCATGCTCTCCTGGCTTCATCATAGATACCTCCACTGTAGGCCCTGGGAGAGGGATCTATTTCAACCTGGTAACCGTGTACCCTTCCATTCTGATATTCGTGGCTGCGTATCTGGATCCCTGAATTCAGTGCTGTGTCGACCAGGACTTCCAACTCCAGGATAAAATCACCATAGGTTTTTTTTGTACACAGGAAACTATTGGGTGTATTTGGAACGGTTGTACCTATGATCACTCCATCAGCCAGTTCATACCTGGCTTCTCCCCCTTTCTGCTCAAAGTCATCAAGGTTTTTACCGTTGAAAAGATCAGTCCACGGGACTTTCTGTGAATCTGTACACGAGAACAAAAAAATGGGCAATGCTAGTAAAACAATGAATAATCTCTTCATGGTGTTGTTGATATAAGGAAAATAAAATTACACATTTTTTTTTGTGTTTTTCTGAATGTTCATTACTTCCTCTATGAGCCAGTCCTGAAAAGCTTCACCAAATTCCTTACTCTTAAGTCCATAAGCAACATTCGTTTTAAGGAAATCAAGCTTATTGCCCATATCGTATCGTTTGCCCTCGAACCTTAATCCATACATTTCGTGTTCCTGAAGCATCATCTGCATAGCGTCCGTAAGCTGGAACTCATTGTTTAATCCTGGTTTTACACGGTCGAGGTAGTCAAATATCTCGGGAGTAAATATGTATCTGCTGGCAATGGCCAGGTTTGAGGGTGCTTTCTCGACTGATGGTTTTTCAATAAACTGGCTTATGGCTATAAGATCTGGTTCCACTTCCTTTCCAACAACAATTCCATACCGGTCAACCAGCTGCTTGTCAACCTTCTCCAGGGCTACAACCGATTTACTGTATTTGTTAAATACATTAATCAGTTGTTTGGTAATATATCCTTTACTTCCTTCTATTATTGTATCACCTAATAAAACCACAAAAGGCTCTCCATTTATATGGTGACGCGCATATCGGATGGCATCGCCAAGTCCATTCATTTCTCTTTGCCATACGAAATGAATATCGGCAAGGTTGGTAATATCCTGAATGATTTTAAGTTCTTTATGTTTGTTCTTTTCCAGGAGCTGCTGTTCCAGCTCAAAGCTCCTGTCGAAATGCTCCTCAATGGCACGTTTTCCTTTTCCAATAATCATCAGAATATCCTCTATTCCCGATTCGACAGCTTCTTCGACAACATATTGTATCGTGGGCTTATCCACGATGGGTAACATCTCCTTGGGTTGAGATTTAGTAGCCGGAAGAAACCGGGTGCCAAATCCCGCTGCAGGAATAACTGCTTTTGTAATCATTAGCTATTTATTTAATCCTGAATTATCCTCGGTTTAATTATTGTAATCTTATGTTTCTGCAACTTGTTTTTAAGAGAATTAAACATTGTTTCATCCTTAAATGTGCCAACGA
>CAYZEZ010000124.1:0-13231 GCA_964477295.1 uncultured Bacteroides sp.
TTTCCAGTTCCTTTTTCAGTGAGATCATTTCCCTGGTCTCTTTTTCATAGGTATCTTCCACCTTTTTCTCAAAAGAACCAATCTTTTCCTTGAGGGGGTTCAGCAAGGTATCCAGTTTTTCATGGTTCAGTTTTGCGAACTTCTGGCTTTTATCCTCAAATATCTTGTTGGCCAGGTTTTCAAACTCCACCTTAAATTGTTTATATAGCTCGTTAATCTGATCTTTCTGTAGATTCAGCTTTTCGTTCAGGTGGTCAATATCGTTTGTGGCGGTTGCCAGTCCACGGTTCAATTCCAGAACAGTATCATCCTTTTGTTCAAGTTCAGATTTAAGATCCTGATTATCCCTGTTTAAATACAGGATCTTTTCTTCCAGTTTTGCCTTTATCCCTGATGATGTAATACGCAAGGCCAGGAACACAATGGTTCCGCCAAGGATTAATCCTATGCCAATAAAAATAAAATCCATGTTGAATTCTTTTACACAGCAAGCAAAATTTCTAATAGGGAGGAGGCTCCGTTTCTCCGTTCTGGGTTAAGTGTATATCATTATCATCGGTATCACTTTCTGCATTCATTTTCGATCGAAAGGTCATTGGTTTGTCGGTGTTGTTTGCATCCAGCAGGGGTTGGATGGCGTCGAGCTCAACGAATTTGGCAAAGTCCTCTTTAAACCTGAGGAACACATCCCCAATGGGCCCATTTCTGTGTTTGGACACTAAAATTTCGGCCACTCCAAGAGTTGAATTTCCGCCTTCATCTTCATCAATACCATACTTCTCCGGACGATGAATAAATATCACAATATCGGCGTCCTGTTCAATGGCACCTGATTCCCTCAGGTCAGAGAGCTGGGGCCTTTTATTACCTGATCTGAGTTCCACCGACCGGTTTAATTGCGACAGTGCTATAACAGGTACATTGAGTTCTTTGGCGATGGATTTCAGTGCCCTGGAGATCGAGCTTACCTCCTGCTCCCTGTTACCTCTGTTATCTCCCGGACCCGTCATTAACTGGAGGTAGTCGACAACTATCATTTCCACATCAAATTGTAATTTTAAACGGCGGGCTTTTGCCCTCAGCTCAAAAATGGATATGGCAGGGGTATCATCGATATAAATAGGAGCATCTACAAGGCTTTTAATTTTGAATTCAAGCTGCTTCCACTCATAATCTTCCAGCCTGCCATTCCTGATCCGGTCTGAAGGGAGCTCGGTTTCGCTCACTATCATCCTGTTAACCAGTTGCAATGATGACATCTCGAGTGAGAATATGGCTATCGGCCTTCCATGATCGACTGCAATGTTTCTGGCCATGGAAAGCATAAATGCTGTTTTTCCCATGGATGGCCTTGCCGCAATGATCACCAGATCAGATCGCTGCCAGCCCGATGTAATCCTGTCGAGTTTCGTGTATCCTGATGGAACACCGCTCAGATGATCCTCGCGTTTGGAGGCTTCTTCAATTTGTTTAATGGCATCATTGATCAGCACATTCAGCTTGCTGGTCTCCCGTTTAATATTTCCCTCAGCAATTTCGAATAACTCCATCTCAGCCTTATCCAGCAGGTCATTAACGTCAATGCTCTCATCATAGGCAAGTTTCTGGATCCCTGAAGACACCCTGATCAGTTCACGCTGGATGTATTTCTGCTGGACGATGCGTGCATGAAACTCAAGATGGGCTGAGGAAGCCACCTTGCTGGTAAGCTGGGTAATATACAATGGCCCTCCCACATCTTCCAGCTCCCTGGTTCTCCTAAGCTCCTCTGTAACAGTCAGGATATCAATAGCTTTCTCCCCCATCGAAAGATCTACAATGACCTTGTATATCTTCTGGTGACTGTCCTTGTAAAAACTTTCCGGTTTTAAAATATCGAGTACAGAAAGAACGGCATCTTTCTCAAGCATTATAGCTCCTAAAACAGCTTCTTCAAGATCAACTGCCTGAGGGGGGATCCTGCCATAATCCAGATTTACATCACCCAGTCTCGGAGTGGTTTGTAAATTACTTTTTTGTGCCATATAATATTAAAAATAAGACTTTTATATTAATGTTTGAAAAACAGTAATTTATTAAAAAAGTGTAGGTTTCAACTGCGGTCTTTTTCAAGGATCAAAATTAAGAAAAGCATAGCTGCCGATCCATAGTTGGGTACAATAAAACTAACAGCTATTTTGAACAATCAACATTTACCCTGTTAATAAATTATAATTACCTTTAATAGCTGCATTTTCTGAAATTAAATTGTTGATAACTTCTGTCAGATGCTTTTCTTCCCTAACGTTAAAATAAATATTGGCCTGAATGTGATCCGCAGGCGGGACGACGGGTACCATGATATAGAAACCCTGATGTATCCGGCAGGAATGCAAGATGCCATGGAATTTATTGAAAATAAGGACAGTAACCGCCATTTATTTACCTATTCCGGGATTCAATTGCCAGGAAATAAAGATCTGTGCGCAGGATTAATTGAGCGGTTATCAGGAAGGGTAGAGATACCTCCCCTGGAAGTACATCTGCACAAGAATATTCCTCCCGGGGCCGGTTTGGGAGGAGGCAGCGCAGATGTGGCTTTTTTCCTGAAAAAACTGGCAGGCTTTTTTGATCTGCCGCTCGATTTTAATAAGCAGTTTGAGATAGCAATTGAGACTGGAAGTGATTGTCCCTTCTTTCTATTCAACAGGCCAATGATAGCCACCGGAAGAGGGGAATTACTCAGCGAGGCAATGATAAGCTTAAATGGTTATTACCTTTTGCTGGTCATGCCCGGGATCCACATCAGCACAAAGCAGGCTTATGCTGCCATCAAACCCAGTGGCAGGGAAAACCTGATTGCAAACAGCTATCAGCGACCTGTAGAGGTATGGAAAAACACCCTGATCAATCAGTTTGAAGAAGCACTGTTCCCTCAATATCCAGTCTTACAGGAAATCAAAGATTCCTTGTATTCAATGGGCGCTCTCTATGCCTCCATGACCGGCAGCGGATCCGGGATCTATGGGATTTTTAAAGATAAAGCAGAAGTGCCCCAGAAATTAATGGAATATCAGATCTATCAGGAGAGGATGAAATAGATTTTACGCTGTCAGCATTAAATACCTGGAATAATAATCATTGATCCCGAACACTGTCTGCCTGCGAGCAATTAAATTTGTTATGTTTGAGTTATTCCAGTTCAAGCATCAGGTGATTTTTGGGGATCTTTTCTCCCTCCTTCACCAGGATCGATTTAATGGTGGCCTCCTTATGAAAAACGACCCTGTTTTTCATTTTCATGGCTTCCAGGATAAGCATGTTGTCACCCGGTTTAACCTCCTGGCCCTCTTTCACATACAATTTAACAATAGTGCCGGGGATAAAAGAAAAGATTTTCTTCGGATCAGGTGGGACGTATTCCTTCCTGTTCTCAAACTTCCCGTTATACATTGTCCGGTATTTGGTCCCGTCAATGACCAGTGATTTATATCTCACCTTTTTATCCCCGTTTTCACCCTCGAAGTCATTACCATTAACCTCTGTGCTTCCCATAGTTTGAGCTGTTACACCTTTTATCTTTGGAGGTAGTGATGGAGTTGGATTAGCCATAACAAACTTGTTTAAAAGGGTGGAATTCCATGTTTTTTATTCGGCAGGTAAACCGATTTTTTATCAGATACCTCTATGGCATGCAGAAGCATCTTCCTGGTTTCAGACGGTTCAATTACAGCGTCGATGTAGCCCTTGGCTGCAGCCACATATGGATTAGCAAACTTCTGCTTATATTCTTTCACCTTTTGTTTTCTTACTTTTTCAGGATCGACCGCAGTAGCAATTTCTTTCCTGAAAATAATATTGGCTGCTCCTTCCGGGCCCATAACGGCAATCTCTGCCCCTGGCCAGGCCAGGACGAAGTCTGCCCTGAGGTGTCTTGAAGCCATAGCAATATATCCTCCGCCATATGCTTTCCTGATAATAACTGTCATCTTGGGAACAGTAGCCTCACTATAAGCATACAACACTTTAGCCCCGTGCCGGATCACCCCGGCGTGCTCCTGGTCAATTCCCGGGAGGTATCCCGGAAGATCCACCAGGGTTACAATAGGAATATTAAAAGCATCACAATACCGGATAAACCGGGCAGCCTTATCGGATGAATCCACATCCAGTACACCGGCAAGCACGATAGGCTGGTTGCAGACGAATCCGACTGTTTCACCATTCAGCCGGCCAAAACCTATCACCATATTCCCGGCCCACATCTCCTGGATCTCCAGAAAATCTGAATCATCTACGATGGCACGTACCACGTCTCTTACATCGTAAGGTTGTTTGGGATCATTGGGAACAATATCTTCAATATCATATTCCGGTTTGGGGTCCCTGGCAGGGAATCTTCTTGCTTTCTGGAGGTTATTCCATGGTATGAAGGTGATCAGTTTTTTGATTTGTTCGAAGCATTCGGCTTCACTTAACGCATAAAAATGGGCATTGCCTGTAATTTCACTGTGTACTCTGGCTCCGCCGAGGTCTTCCATAGATATCTCCTCACCCAATACCGTTTTGATTACTTCCGGTCCCGTGATGAACATCTTCGATATCTTATCCACGACAAAAACAAAATCGGTCAGTGCCGGTGAATATACTGCCCCCCCTGCACATGGTCCGAGAATAACCGATATTTGTGGAATAACACCCGAATTGAGTGTATTCCTGAAAAAGATCTCACCATAGCCAGCCAGTGAATTCACACCTTCCTGGATACGGGCACCTCCTGAATCATTGATGCCGATCAGGGGGGTTTTCATGCGCAGTGCATGATCCATTATCTTGGTAATTTTCCTCGCATGCATAAGTCCCAGGGAACCGCCCGCAACGGTAAAATCCTGGGCAAAAATACAGATTGGTGCGCCAAAGATGGTTCCCGTTCCTATTACTACACCATCGCCGTGAAGGATTTTCTTCTCCATATCGAAGTCCTTGGCCTCATGCTCGACGAAAAGATCATATTCATTAAATGAATCTCTATCAAGTAAACTGATAATCCTGTCGCGGGCAGTCATCTTGCCCATAGCAACCTGTTTCTCAATAGCTGCCTCTCCTCCCCCCTGCAAAACGAGCTCACGTTTCTTCTTTAAATCTTCAATTTTTCTTTTAGACGCCATGTAGGTTTGATTTTAGAATTTTCATGGAAGTAAAACCTGAAAAATCTTGTTTAGAATCCTGCGGGCATAATCCCTGATGCTTGCAGCGGGATTAGCAAGTGCAAAATATTTAAATTATAAAGGATTGAACATTCCCGCCGTAAGCGGCCTGAACCTTCAATGAACTACAACGTTACGAAATCATTGGAATTTAAAAAAATATATTGGTCACATTTTGGGCCATCCATAAATTATCTTATTCATTATCAGAAGAATATTTTATCAACATTTAATTTTCAATGGCCAGAAGCTTTCAGATAATTAAAGGTTGTCTGACTACGCTGAAATAAAGTTTATTTAGGGGCGAGGCGATAGAGGAAAATGCTGATAACCACGAACATCAAATTGGGCAACCAAACTGCCATTACCGGGTCCAGTCGCCCGCTGATGGCAAACTGCGAAGAGAACTGCATAAATAAGATATATGAGAAGGCGACCAATAAGCCAATACCTATTTGCACGCCAATCCCTCCCTTCACTTTGCGAGACGAGACCGAAACACCAATCAGGGTAAGAATGAAAGTGGAGAAGGGATAAGAGTATCGTTTATGTTTTTCAATTTCATAGGCATCAATATTTGATTCACCCTGGGCCAGCTGGTTATTGATAAATTTATTTAACTCCCTGATATTCATCGTCTCTACAATATTCAGGCGCCGTTTAAAATCACCAGGCAGGATATTCAGTGTGGTATCAATAGTCCTGCCTTTTTCAATTGTCTCTTCGAGACCGTTAATGTTCCGTATATAATAATTTCTGATCGTCCATTTGTTTTTTGTGGAATCCCATTTAATATAATCCGACATAAGTTTTGACACCAGTTCACCATCAACATATTTTTCCATAGAGAATTTATGGCCGATATCCGACATGGTACTGAAGGATTCCATGTATATAAAAACTCCGGGTTCAATCTGCCTGTGTATGTTTTTTTCCTTGAACCGGTACGGTCGGGTATGGACATATAATTCCTCAAATTCCAGTCTGACTGAATTGGCATGAGGTAACACATAATCGCTAAGCACAAAGGCAAAAATGGCAATAACCAGGGCTGAAAGGAAGTAAGGTATGAGGAGCCTGTGAAAACTCATCCCACTGCTGATTATTGCAATTATCTCAGACCGGTATGCCATCCTGGAAGTAAAATAGATGACCGAGATGAAGGTAAACAGAGAACTGAAAATCAGGGCAAAATATGGAACAAAGTTCACGTAATAATCCAGTACCACGGCTTTGAAAGGGGCGCTCTTCTCAATGAAATTGTCGATTTTCTCGGACAGGTCAAAAATAACAGCAATGGACATTATCAGGGCAAGGGAAAAGAAGAATGTTCCGAGGAATTTCTTTATAATGTACCAGTCGATTATTGTCAGCCCGAGGCGTTTCATTTGATATTACTTAACTCATCTAATATTAAACCGTTATAAATGGGTACATGGTTCCTGAAAAATAATTATTTATGTTCGGTGCATGCTTCTTTTCACAGTCTTTTTGCCAGTTGTTTGACCATTTTGTCTTTCCAATTGCCAAAAGTTCCATATTCAATCTGCTCTCTTGCCTTTGTCATAAGCCATACATAGAAACCAAGATTATGAAGACTGGCAATCTGGGCTCCGAGGATCTCTTTCGACATTATCAAATGACGCAAATAGGCTCTGGAATATTGTGTATCGACATAGGTAATATTATCTGTATCAATGGAAGAAAAATCATCCTTCCATTTTTCGTTTTTGATGTTGATTATCCCTTGTGAAGTGAAAAGATGACCGTTACGTCCGTTCCTGGTAGGAATGACACAATCGAACATATCTATTCCCAACGCAATATTTTCCAACAGGTTAACGGGTGTTCCAACTCCCATCAGATACCTTGGCTTGTCTTCAGGAAGGATTTGATTTACAACACTTACCATCTCATACATTTCTTCTTCCGGTTCCCCGACCGACAGACCCCCGATCGCATTTCCCGGCAGGCTAAAGCCAGCCACTTTTTCAGCGGACCGGACTCTTAATTCGGGATAAACACTTCCCTGAACAATGGGAAACAAATACTGTTCATAATCATGTACAGGATCGGTGTTTATATATTGTTCTACCCCCCTCTCAAGCCACCTGTGAGTTAGTTCCATAGACCGTTTGGCGTAATCATATTCACACGGGAATGGCGTACATTCGTCGAATGCCATAATGATGTCGGCTCCGATCTGACGCTGTATATCCACCACCTTTTCAGGCGTAAACATATGTTTTGATCCGTCGATATGTGATTGAAAAATGGCACCATCTTCTGTGAGCTTCCGCTGATCAGCCAGGGAGAATACCTGGTAACCACCGCTGTCGGTAAGGATGGGCCCTTCCCAGTTCATAAAACCATGTAAACCACCAGCTTTTGAAATGGTATCGATACCCGGACGCAGGTATAGATGATAAGTATTACCAAGGATGATTTCGGCCTTGATATCATTTGCCAGTTCATGCTGGTGAACGGCTTTTACGGAAGCCATGGTGCCAACCGGCATAAATACAGGTGTTTTTATCTCACCGTGAGCGGTCTTAATTAAGCCAGAACGGGCAGAAGTCTCATTATCCGTACTTTTTATCTCAAAAATCATAGTCTGGCTTTAACGCATAAAGATACTCAATATGTGGATATCTTTTGAAGACTATACTGCCTGGGGTTTGCCCGAAAGTAAAAACTTTAATAAAATTGCGCGAGAAAACTCAGGTTGCAACCTGGAACAAGTTAACAGATCACTCCATTTTCCGACATACCATTAATCCTGCAGGTAGCTCTGATTATCTACCTGTCTGCCCTCTTCATCCAACTCCTTTACCTCCTGGTGGCATACAGCAGGATCATCTGGTATAAACCTGCCGTTTCGAGAATGAAAAAAGTGCCGGTTTCAGTAGTTATCTGTGCAAAAAATGAAGAACATAACCTCAGTAATAATCTCCCCCTGATATTGGAGCAGGATTATCCGGAATTTGAAGTAGTTGTCGTGAATGATTGCTCGAATGACGGTACCGAAGATCTTCTGAAGTCAATGCAATCAAAATATTCCTCTTTACGGTTTACAACCATCAGGGAGGACAGTAAATTCAAACATGGCAAAAAGCTTGCACTGACCATCGGGATTAAAGCGTCTCAGCATGAAATTATTCTTTTAACAGATGCAGATTGTTATCCTTCGGGGCCCAACTGGATCAGGGAAATGCAACGGCAATTTAATCATGATGTGTCGGTCGTACTGGGCTACGGAGGATATGAAAAAAGGAAGGGATTACTGAACCTGCTGATTCGGTTCGAGACCCTGTACATTGGTATGCAATATTTAAGCTTTGCCCTTCTGGGATTGCCATATATGGGTACAGGCCGGAACCTGGCCTATCGTAAGTCATTGTTTTTCAAGAATAAAGGATTTGCCAGCCACTTGCATATCATGTCGGGCGACGATGACCTGTTTATAAATGAAGTTGCAAAAAAAGGCAATACACGGATAGTAATGAGTTCTGACAGCCTTACCTGGTCGCATCCCGAAGAAACATGGCGAACATGGTTTTATCAAAAAAGACGTCACCTTTCTACCGGCCCGGAATACAGGATCAGAAACAAGATCGTTCTTGGCCTTGAATTAATAACCCGGATATTGGTTTACTCAGGATTCATTTATTTGTTGATAAAAAGTATCTGGCCCTTAATAATATTATCTGGTTTTCTGCTTCGATTGGTCATTTTTATGGTCATTTTTAAAGTGGCAAGTGCACGTTTGAACGAGAAGTATTTATTGCTACCTTCGCCAATATTGGATCCGATTGTACCGTTAATTAATATATTTATTCACTTCACGAATTACGTGGCAGCCAAGCGAAGCAGATGGAAATAAATCCCAATCTTTCAGAAAAGGCCAAGCATGATTACCAGCTTGTTGTAAGGGCAAGGCAAGGGGACCAGCAGGCGTATGCCGACCTGATGGGACGGTACAGGGATGCCATCTTTTTTATGCTGCTTAAGATGGTCAACAATGGCAGTGATGCTGAGGACCTGATGATCGAAGCCTTTGGAAAAGCATTTAAAAACATTGATCAATACACTCCGAATTTTGCTTTCAGCACATGGTTATTTAAAATAGCTACTAACAATTGTATCGATTTTATCAGGAAAAAAAGAGCAAGTACTGTTTCCATCGATCAGTCGAACGAAAACCAGGACACACAAACGGTTACAATCCAATCTGATACACCTGATCCTGAGGAACACATGATCAATAATCAAAAAATAAAGTTATTGCGTGATGTGGTTGCAAAATTAAAGCCGAGATACAGGACACTCGTTGAATTGCGTTATTTCAAGGAGTACTCCTATGAAGAGATCTCTGATGAACTTGAATTACCGATTGGGACAGTCAAGGCCCAATTATTCAGGGCCAGGGAACTACTCTACAATATCCTTAAAAGCTCAAGCTCAAAGATGTGAATTCCGTGAATCGTAAATCGAGGGAAGAATTGAATATTGAATATCGAATATTGAACAAGGAATTCTGAAGTATTCTAAATTCAAAATTCGTTATTCGTTATTCATAATTCGATATTCATAATTCTTTCACCTCTGCAACCTTTTTTCTAATGGATCTGATCAGGAAATATTTCCCCGGCCTGCTTCCTCAAATGTACGAGCAACTGGATGAATTCCAGGAACTCATCCGTGGGTGGAACAGAAAGATTAACCTGGTCTCCAGGAAGGATATCCAATTCCTTTCTGAAAGACATATCCTGCATTCCCTTTCGATTGCAAAAGTTTTTCCTTTTCCACCAAAGAGTACTATCCTCGATGTAGGAACTGGAGGTGGTTTTCCCGGGATACCACTTGCGATCCTCTATCCGGAGTCCAGGTTTATGCTCATAGATTCAATCGGGAAAAAGATCAATGTGGTCCATTCCATTTGTTCCGAACTTAAACTGGATAACATCCATACCTCAAATACCCGCATAGAAAACTATTTTGAGGAATATGATTTTGTAATTGCCAGGGCTGTTACAAACCTTCCACGTTTCAATTCCTGGGTAAGCAAAAACTACATAAAGGGATTGATCTACCTGAAGGGCGGCGATCTGGAAGAAGAAACCGGGCCCCTGCCTAACGCCCGGGTAATAAATATCTCTGATTTTTTCAAAGAAGAGTTTTTTGAGACAAAAAAGATAGTGTATGTGCCTAAATATGCTGGCAATGGCCCACATTCAGGATCCACTTAAGAATAATGAGGCGAATATAATTAAGCTAAAGACCGTAAAAAAGGAATGCTGTTTGAACAAACGCAGTGCAGTGAGTTCATCCCTTATAGCGATATGGTTGATTTTTTAGTTATTTTTCTGTAGCGGTGATTTTTTTGCCTGCTTTTTTCACCCGGGAAAAAAGCATGTATATTTTTGACATTCTAGAAAAAAGACTACTTTTGCAGTCTAATTTTTAAACCTGGTAAAATGAAAAGGACATTTCAACCATCCAACAGAAAAAGAAAGAACAAACATGGTTTCAGGAAGCGGATGTCTTCTGTTGACGGCAAGAAGGTGATAGCCAGGCGCAGAGCAAAGGGAAGAAAACGACTTTCCGTTTCTGACGAACTTAGACATAAGGCCTGACCCATAACTTGTTACAACATATCTTAATGGAAAGCAAAATACCTCGTTATTTTGCTTTTTTTGTTTCATTTATAGCTATTTTTAATCCTCTTCTTACCTGTTCATGGACCACATAGAATGGAGAAATATAAGGCTGGTCGTTTTTGATGTGGACGGCACCCTGTACAACCAGAGAAGACTCAGGCAAAAAATGTTATTCTCCCTGGTCTCATTTTACTTACCCAGACCAGCACGATGGTCAGAACTTAGAATATTAAAGATCTTTCGGGAAGAAAGGGAAAAGAATAAGTCCCGGCCAATAACAGATATTCAACACGACCAGTACATCTGGTGCCAGACAAGAACAGGGAGGGATATTGAACAGATCAAACAGGTTGTAAACCACTGGATTTTGGAATACCCTCTGCGGTTATTAAATCAACTGATTTATCCCGGACTGCATGAATTATTTGTAGCATTAAATAAAGCCGGTATCAAGGTTGCCGTACTATCAGATTATCCGGCTGAAAAAAAATTGCAGGCCATGAAACTGCAGGCCGACCTGGTAATAGATGCTGCCGATGAAAGGATTAATGCCTTAAAACCAGATCCTGCCGGACTCAGATTCATTGCTGAATATTTCAAAACCGATATCCATGAGATAGTCTTCATTGGGGACAGGGAGGATACAGATGGAGAAGCCGCACATCGGATAAATATGAATTTCATCCTGCTGGATAAGAAAAAAATCTATAAAAACTATTTTCAAAACCTGGCCGAACAAATTGCAACAAGATAATTCAACATATCATAAATGCTGGATCTGTGATTCCAAAGATCTTAAACTGATTAAGAAATCAGGGATTACAGAAAAGCTTTCGAGCAATAATTTCGCCATAACAAATTATGAATATGGAGTAACCGGGGAGTTGAGAAAATGCAAACAGTGTGGTTTTATTCAGTGCACCGATCTGGAAGAAGTAGTCGGTTTCTATGAAGAGCTGAAGGACCCGGAGTACGAAGATGGCAGGAATGAACGCCTTCTGCAGGAGCGGAGGGTACTCTTATACCTGAAGAAAATTAAGCCCGAAGGCTCCTTGCTGGATGTAGGTGCAGGTAGTGGCATGCTGGTGGAAGCAGCACTTGGACTGGGTTATGAAGCCGAAGGGATTGAACCTTCAAAATGGCTGTATGAAAGAGCTCAGAAACACGGACTCCCCGTTCACCTGGGCACTTTTCCTCATCAGGATGCACAGGGGCCTTACGATATCATTACCATGATCGATGTGCTTGAGCATGTTACCAATCCTTTGGAACTAATGACGGATCTGAGAAAAGGCTTGAAGAAAGATGGCATCCTGGTCATTGTTACACCCGATGTAAAATCCTTCTTTGCCCGTTTCTTAGGATATAAATGGTGGCATTACCGGATTGCACATATAGGCTATTTTAATAAAAGAAACCTTGCCTTGCTTTCACAGAAGGCAGGACTGCAACTGCTGGAACAGAAACGGCCAACCTGGTATTTCTCAGCAAGATACTTGACCGTCAGGGTACTATCTTTTCTACCAAAATTTTTACAATTCAGGGTGCCTCGATGGTTAGATAAAATAACCATTCCACTTAATTTAAGAGATTCTATTTTAGCAATATATAAACCTGCTAACCATGCTTAGGCATTATATCTCCATAGCAACGCCAGACCACTGGTTTAAGAACATATTCATGTTACCAGGTATTATCATTGCCTTCATATATGCAAAGCCAGAGTTAAACCAGGAACTTGTCATTAATCTTATGGCAGGTATTTTCGCCACCTGCCTTATCGCATCCTCCAATTATGTGATCAATGAATGGCTGGATGCTGAATTTGACAAATATCATCCAACTAAAAAGAACCGGCCTTCCCTTGTGGCTAATTTGAATCCGGTCATTATTTATCTGGAGTATGCTTTCCTGGCACTGGCAGGATTGTCGCTTTCCCTGGTAATCTCGCCCTGGTTTGCACTGACCGAAGTAATATTTCTTATGATGGGTTTCATATATAATGTAAAACCCTTCCGCACCAAGGAAAAGGCCTTCCTTGATGTCATAACAGAATCTGTCAATAATCCCATTCGATTTATTCTGGGTTGGATGATTATTATTGCCCTTCCTTTCCCCCCTTCCAGTATACTCATCGCTTACTGGATGGGAGGAGCCTTTCTGATGGCCACTAAACGGCTGGCTGAATACAGGTTTATTGGCGATCCGGAGAAGGCCGGACTATACAGGAGATCTTTCAACTACTATAACGAGAACCGGCTGCTGATCTCCATCTTTTTCTACGCCGTTTGCTCTTCATTCTTCCTGGGAATATTTCTTATAAAATACAGGATCGAATTGTTTAAAAAAATCAGGAAGCTTACTATCTCCTTTGAAGAAATATCC
>CAYZEZ010000125.1:0-13217 GCA_964477295.1 uncultured Bacteroides sp.
GTGGGATGTACTGGAATCGAACCAGTGACCTCATGCCTGTCAAGCATGCGCTCTGAACCAACTGAGCTAACACCCCTTTTCCCATTCGGGAAAGCAAAGATAATCATTCATGGGAATGTAGGCAAGGGCTTTAAAGAAGGGTGGTTGAATTATTATTGAAGTGTAAGGTTCTCCTCATCCGTTGTGATGAAGAGAAAAGCCTTCATAGCAACAACTTATAATAAATATAGTTTATGGCACATAATTTGCTGTATTACAATGCATTAATATAATTAAATTATGAAATACTTATACACTTTGTTTGTATTGATGTTCCTGTTCAGTGCAACATCAAAAAGCCAGGACTATACGTTTCGTTACAATCCCTATTCAGGGATGAATAAAGACCAATTAGAATTGGCACTTGAGCAATCCCGGAAGATGGAACGAAATGGAAAGGTTTGTACTGTTGTGGGTACCGGTATGCTTGTTGGAGGTGCGGTAATGACATTCAGGGGTATCAACAATTTATCAAATGGAGAGGATTATAATTTCGGCACCTTTGGAGCAGGCTTAGGGATTATGTGCTTCAGTGGAATACCGCTGGGTTATGGAATGGTCGCATGGATCACCGGTAGTGAAAGGGCCAACATGATTGAGATTGAACTTTTGGCTTTTAATGCAGGAACATTAAATCTCAAACCCACTGAATACGGAATTGGGCTGGTGTTGGAGTTTTGAATTAGAATATCCAGGATTGGATACCAGCTATGTATTTAATTGAACCGGGTTTTATTAAGTCCTGCAGATTTTCCTTAAGAAATTTTTCCTGACCTAAAAAGACTTCTGATCCTGGTGTCTAATATCATCATTTTGTACATTTACCTAAAATCCAGAAATCCATGTTTAAAGACCTTAAAAGCTATTTTAGTGAATTATACACAAGCGGTCAGCTGATACACAACATCATTATAACCGGTGCGATACTAGCAGTATGCCTGGTGTCATACTTCACAATATTATACTTTCTGAGAAGGATCGGAAATAGATCAGGTTCCCCCGAGCTGAAATTGCAAATTATTAAGCTCAAAAATCCATTTCTCGTTTTCCTGATAGTCCTTTCAATAGTGATCATCTACATATTATTTACTCCATCGATTAATAAAGTTGAAGGAATGCATCCCTTTATCAGACAATTTCTTAAAATAGCCACCATCTTCTGTGTTACCTGGCTCTGTATCAAAGCTATTCGTTTTGTCAGGATCATTGTTTTAAGCAAATATGACATTCGAGATAAAGACAACCTGAAAGCCAGAAAGGTGTATACTCAACTCAGGGTTCTGGAGCGGATTACCGTATTTGTCCTTGTACTTATTGCATTTTCCATTGCCTTAATGACTTTTGATGGTATAAAGAGAATTGGTATCAGTTTATTTGCCTCAGCCGGAGTAGCAGGGATAATTCTTGGTTTTGCTGCACAGAAGGTTCTGGGTTCAGTTTTAGCAGGATTCCAGATTGCTCTGACACAACCCATTCGGATCGATGATGTAGTGATTGTGGAAAAAGAATGGGGGTGGATTGAGGAGATCACTTTGACATATGTAGTCGTACGTATCTGGGACAAAAGAAGGATGATCCTCCCAACTACATATTTCATAGAAACACCCTTTCAGAATTGGACCCGGGTTTCCGCTGATATTCTAGGCAGCGTATTCATTTATGCAGACTATCAGGTACCCGTGGAAAACATCCGTGAAGAATTAGGAAATATCCTGAAAAAATGTGAACTATGGGATGGGAAAATACAAAATCTTCAGGTTACCAATGCTACTGAAAGTACCATGGAACTGCGCGCGTTAATGAGTGCAGCAGATTCCCCTACTGCATGGGACCTGCGCGTGCATGTACGTGAAAAACTGATTGACTATTTGCAGAAAAACTACCCGGATTGCCTGCCAAGGACAAGGATTGAATTGAACCCGGAAAATCTGGTGAAGTAATATGCCCGAACTTGTAATGAGAAGGTATTTATTCTATTAATCATACCTTCGTATTAAATATTTTACCACTTCTTTTCATGGTAAAACAGAATGCTATCCATTTGAATTTGAACGTCAGAGGACTTGCGACCTCTGCCACGCTTGCCATTAATGAAAAGTCAGAGGAAATACTGGCCCAGGGCAGGCCGGTTTTCAGACTTGGACTTGGACAATCACCATTCCCGGTTCCGGAGACTGTGGTCCAGGCACTTCGGAACAACGCACATAAAAAAGACTATCTCCCTGTAAGAGGTTTATGGCCTCTGCGTGAGGCAGTGGCATCATTCAACAGACGGACCCAGGGTATTGAAACACTTCCGGAAAATGTGATCATAGGACCCGGATCCAAAGAACTGATTTTTATTTTGCAGCTGGTTTATTACGGTGACCTTGTGATCCCGACACCATCATGGGTTTCTTATTCTCCACAGGCCCGCATTGTGGGTAGGCATGTATACTGGGCACCTACATCTGCAGATAATTTTTGGAGGCTGAGCCCGGACCAGCTTGATTTGATTTGCCGCACGGATCCGGATAGACCAAGGATTGTAATATTAAATTATCCTGCAAATCCAACGGGATATACCTACCCCCTCGATCGTTTAAAAGAACTGGCAAAGGTGGCACGTAAATATAAAGTGATCCTTGTTTCAGATGAGATATACGGCTTATTGCATTATAGAAACCAGCATGTATCGATTGCCCGGTTCTACCCGGAAGGAACCATAATCAGCAGTGGACTGAGTAAGTGGTGCGGGGCTGGTGGATGGAGACTGGGGACCTTTTCTTTTCCGGAAAATCTGAAATGGCTGGAAAATGCCATGACCATTGTAGCAAGTGAGACCTATACATCAACCAGCGCACCAATACAGTACGCTGCAATCACAGCATTTAACGGAGGGAAAGAAATTGACAATTACCTTTTCCACGAAAGACGAATCTTGAAGTCTCTTGCAAAATACTTTATTCAACGCCTTAAGGAGCATGAAATCGACCTACCCATGCCTCAGGGTGCTTTTTATCTTTTCCCTGATTTTGAAATTTTCCGGGCAAGGCTTGCCAATAAAGGTATTTTTACATCTGAGGAAATGTGTTCAGTCCTGCTTGAAGAAACCGGCATCGCCATTCTGCCAGGCTGCGATTTCGGCAGGGATCCATCTGAATTAACGGCCAGGATAGCTTTTGTTGATTTTGATGGAGAGGCGGCTCTGATTGCAGCAAAGAACGAATATCTTCACAAGGAAATTGATGAAGGATTCATCCTCAGGTACGCACCCAGGTTGTTGGATGCGCTTCAACGCCTCTCAAAATGGTTGTTGGGCCTTTAAATACTTCCTTTTAATAGAACTTCGACGGGGAACCCCAACGGGGGATACAAATTCATTTCGCTATCCTTAACAATCAACCGGATAATTTATTAATTTTAATAGTTTTTTAAATTCCGGTCACGTTTATCTGTTGTATCCAGTAAAATCTATAAGGCTATGAAAGATAATCTCCTCTCCATCGTGATCCCTTGCAAGAATGAAGAAAAGCATATCGGGCGCACACTCGAAGCGTTGCTGAACCAGACTTATGACATTTCAAAGATACCCATCTTTATTGCTGATGCGGGATCAACCGATTCAACACTTGATATTATAGGTAAAATCATCTCTGAAGCAAGGTTAAACATTACAATAGTGCCCGGTGGATACCCCCCTGAAGGCAGAAATCATGGGGCTTCTCATTGCAAGAATGAATTCATCCTTTTTCTTGATGCAGATATTGAGCTTGGAGAGCATTCAAGCATAGAGAAATCTTTAAACCTTGCCCTGGAAAAGAACCTTGACCTGGTAGCAACCTATATCAAATGCAAAGACGGGAACAAGTATGATAAGATATTCTGGGAAAAAATCCATGCTTTTACCTATAAGTATCCCTATATTGTTGGTCCTTACGCGGCCGGAATGTTCATCCTGATGCGCAGATCCGCATTCGATCGCCTGGGTGGTTTTAATGAAAAAATGGTACTGGGCGATGACTGGGAATTAACTCATAAAATACCACGTAATAAATTTGGCGTCTCGGATACTTTTATCTGGACTACCAATCGCAGGTTCAAGAAACAGGGATACTTTAAAACCTTTAGCAAATACTTCCTGGTGGCCTTTAGTAAAGATTTCAGGAAAAATGGCCATAAATCCTATATGGATGTAGAATTTTAAAGAATTGACACGGCTGTCAATTATTCGCTCTGAAACCTGCCTGGTTCCTGCAGGTAAATCGGCAGGAAAGCCACCGAGCCAAAGCTCCGGAGAATAAAAGATCCCTTCAGGTTTACCGGTTATTCAATCATGAACTTACCTCTGAACACCTTTTCCCCCCTGAGTTCAATGAAATATAATCCTGCTTTTAAATCATTTCTTTCCAGTTCATATTCGGAGGTGTTAATATCGTTAACCACGCGACAGGCCTTTCCTGACAAATCCAGCAAATAAAGTGTGTAGCTTTTACATTCCGGATTATTGAAATAAAGTGTTGCTGAATTGTTTGCCGGATTTGGGTAAATCAACAGATCTTCTTTACTAATCTGGTCCGGAATACTTACCATGCCGTTGTCATCGATGTTTGACATGGCCAGTTCATATTCTTCATTCAAACCTTTTTTCGCAGTACCACTCGGGTAGCATGGCTCAAGCTTTGATGCGCCGATCCTGTAGTAAAGAACACCTCCCGGAGGATCGGTATCTGTGTAGGTTAAGTTTGTATAAGGTACAAGCCTGTATTTATGCAGATCCATAAATGATGAACCGCGGTATATCTGGTAATTGAAATATTCATATCCTGTATATTCGTTCCATACAAGGTTCATTACATTATCACCCCGTGATGCATTCAGGTGGATCGATTTATGAAGCGGGCTGAGCTCCGATTCATTTCCACACGAGTCTACTGCATTGATCTTATATTCATAAGACATTTCATCCGGTACGGAGGCCTCATCCTGAAATACCGATAGCGATTCATAGGGTTGTGTCCCGATATTATCGAAACCACCTGTAATGCCCCTGCGATAAATTTTATAATATGCAGTTCCTTTGCCCTCTGTCTTTTCCCAGACAATTAATAGCCTGTTGGCGCTACTCACCGTAACCATGCATATCTCCTCTCCCTCATAGACCGCATAGATATCGATATGGGTAGTATCGTTCATTGTACAACCGTTGGCATCGGTAATATTCAAAACATATTCCCCGATATCCAGTCCTTCCAGCACGCATGTATCTTCCCCGGTATTCCAAAGGAAGGTGTATGGAGCTGTGCCTCCGTCTACGTCAAGGTTAATAAATCCATTTTTATCCCCGGAACATATCCTGTCAGAATAATTTTTTGAGATAACAAAGGTTTCCGGTTCAGGAAGCATAATACTATCTCTGGCTATTTGTCCTTTTATGTCTGTAACAACAACTCTGTACCATCTCTCTGAACCCAGTCCGGTAACAAGGTTGGTTTTTGCAGTGTCATCATCGTTCCAGGTTAAGACGTATGGCGGATCACCCCCCCAGACAGTTGCAGTAGCAGTGCCATCAGAAAGCCCGTTGCAGGAAATCTCTGTACTGTCAGTAATGTCGACTCTTAAAATGCCTGGTTCAGAAAGGATTACACTATCCAGGGTAAAGCATCCATTGAAGTCGGTTACCGTTACATGATAATACCTGTTAGCTAAAAGACCGGTTACAGTTGAATCTGTTGAATTTGAGGCATCATCCCACAAATAGGCATAGGATGGAGTACCTCCGGCCGGAGTAACTGTTGCCTGGCCATCACTGCCTTCTGGTAGGGTAATATTGATACTGTCGGTGATGTCTGAAGTAAGAAGTACAGGTTCAGTAATAATTGCTGTGTCAGAAACAAAGCACAAATTTGTATCGGTGACGGTCACAAAATATTTTCCCGGGGCCAGTCCCGAAACATCTTCAGTGGTTTCCCCGTTCGACCAATCATATGTGCATGGAGGTGCATTCCCGGTAACCGTAATATTGATCATCCCGTCATTTTGCCCATTACAGGAAACATCTATTGTCGTGTCAACAATCATTTCAAGCAAGCATTGAATTTTTGCTGCCCCGATGTCAGGATGTTCAGGATCTCTCAAAATACTGTCAATATCATAGGGTACTTCAGCCAGAGGTGTTCCCTTTCCTATAAGACCGCTCTGCCTGCTGTGAAGGTCAGTCTCAGAAATAAATAGTGGGTCAATAGACAATGAGTTAAAATCCCAACCGATTGTAGTTTGTAAATCAGAAAGATCAGAAAATTCAGCTCCACAGTTAACAAATTTCTCTTGTGAAGTTGTGAATATGTCATTATAATCCGAGGCCAGAACGTCACCCGGATCATCTATAAGCAGTGCATATCCTGATCCGGTATTCGCCATAATATTATTCACTAATCGAATAACATTATTATTGCTGAAAATGTAAAAACTACTTCCAATTGAACTCGATGATGTTAGGTTAACAGTATTGTAAAAAAGAAACATCCGGTCTGAGCCATAAACATAGATCCCATAAGCAGAGCTGGCACCTCCCACCTGGATCATATTGTTGCTGATCAGGCCAGAAAATGGATCAAGGGCATCACAATTGTTCAGGTAAATCCCGTTCCCGGAATCACTGCTTTTAACGGTATTCCCCGTAACCAATATTTCTGAGGAACAGTCCCGCAAATAAATTCCGTCAAATGAAGCATAGGTTTGGTTAACAATTTTGTTTTCAATTACTTCAGGTGAAGCCTGGTATCTGAGCTGAATTCCTTCAACAGTTGTGTTCTCAATAGAATTACCAGATATTATTGTATTGGTTGAATACTGGCTACTATTTCCTCCAATATATATTCCGGAACGACCTTGTGAGATAATATTATCCGTTATCTGTACGCTATCGGATATACCATCCACATAGATATTCGACCAGTCTGGATTTGCTGAAATAAAACGGTTATTGAGTAGCTTAAAATCCTTGATGCTTCCTGAAATAAAAATTGGTCTGCCAGACGTTACGCCCATGGAAGAGATCGTCAGGTTTTTTATTGTGAAGTAATTGACATTGATAAAATTAAAAATGTTCCCTTCCTCATTGGTTGTTGAATAATAAATCGTAACATCCTCATTATTACCGGATTCTGAAGTAAGTGTAACAGAATTTTGCGCACTGGCCCCCGGAATTTTATAGATATTGCCAATGTAATTGTTGTATTCTCCTGATCGTATCACGAAAGTTGTCTGAGCAAGGACACCTCTTATCTGAAGATCATCCATTGCTTCCTTAATGGTGTTATAATGAGGAGTAATTCCTCCAATGGTATATGTACCGTCATCCATTGGATAGAGTGACGAGGAATACTCATCAGCTCCAATATCGGGAGGATTGGCACGGATATCCCCATCAAAATCTTCATCCATTCCGGCAATTTGCAGACCTGCGCCATCCAGGTAAAAGCTGTTCGCATGCAGATCAGTATCTCCCAGGAAGGCCGGGTTGACGACAATGGATTTTTCATCTGTAGAACTTGTGATGATAAAATCATCTAAGGTTTGACATTCAGTCGTTCCCCAGCGGGCTATAATTGAACCATTTGTCCACAGGCAGTTGTTATTACTTGATGATATGCTGGCTGCAGAATTGTTATTATATGCAATGCCTTTCCCGAAATTGCAAAATATGTTATTAAGAACATTAATATTGGCACCTGCTGTATTATAATATGCATAACTATTAATACTGGTATTTGAGCTAATAATTCTAACAGTATTAAAATATACATTGACATAGTCAGAATTAACAGTTGAAATTCCGGTCATACTTATCCCTCCTTCCCCCCCAAGGTTAATCATATTATTTGCAATCATACCTCTTTTAGAAGTAACGCCATCACAATTGTATACCTGAATCCCTCCGTATTCATCATAGGCAGTAATCAGATTCTCTGATACTGAATAATCATCATTACAATCCCGGAGATAAATCGCATAATAATAATAAGCTATACTATCGCCTGTAATATTATTTGCCTTCACTGATGGAGCAATAGAGTACCTGATATAGATCCCGCCGTTATATTGATCTTTAATGGAATTACCCATAACGGAAATATTGTCACTTTTAACTGAACCAGTACCTTCCAGAAAAATTCCATACGCGCCATCCTTTATTGAATTTCCATAAATATCAATACTCTCAAGGAGGTCATCCTTACTGTAAATAGCGGCTGTATTGTATGTATTATTGATGCTGTTAATAATACAATTTCCAACAGAAATGTTTGAGCAGAAACCGGCCATTTCCAAAG
Source organism: uncultured Bacteroides sp. (assembly GCA_964477295.1). GTDB lineage: Bacteria > Bacteroidota > Bacteroidia > Bacteroidales > SM23-62 > CAYZEZ01. The sequence continues at coordinate 8,352 of CAYZEZ010000125.1, forward strand.
CAGTTGAATAAGTGGAATCTGTGGCTGAGATAGTTAGGGTTTCGAAATTGACGTAACCCGCCCTTTCCAATAATACAGTATAAGGCTTAGCAGATGTAGCCTTGAATGTAATTTCGACATCTTCCGCATTGCCTGTGCTGGATTGAAAAGTAACATTATCTGCCTGGTTTGCTCCGGAGACCGGCAGAATTTGAAACTGTTCATTGTAGGGGGACCCGGAACTTAATATGCTGAATGTTACCGCGTTACTCACTCCATATTTATTCAGGTCATCAGCAGCATCCGAGATGGTCGTATAGTCTCCAGTGGGGCCAATTGTATAAAGTCCTGAAAGTGCCAATCCGGTTCCGGTAAACTCATCTGCTCCAATGTCGGGTGTTGCAGACCTGGCCTCCCCGTCAATGTCATCAGGGACATCTGCAGACAAATTGGCCCCCATACTTTCCAACCTGAATGTTGATGTATGCAAGTTTGTTTCTGATGTGAATACCGGATTGACAGAAATACTGTTGACGTCCCCGCCATTTAAAGTTTGTAAATCATCCAGATTGCTAATGTTGCTTCCACTCCAGTTAGCTAAATTATTACCGAGGGTATAGTAATTGTTATAGTCAGATTCTGATAAAGCTGATCCCGTTGAAAGATAAAAAGCATAACCGCCGGCAAAATTTGCGAAAATATTATTTTGAATATCCAGATTACTTCCACCTGATGTTTGGTATAATGCACAACTCGTTTCTTTCCAGGCCCCGGAAACATTAACACTGTTGTGATAAATTAACTGGTAGGTTGAGGAGTTAATGTGAATTCCATAATTGTCATACCCGGCGATATTAGTTATCCCGATAAAATTGTTTGCAATAAGGCCTTCCATACCAAGACTTCCATCGCATCTGTATAAATAAATACCGGCTACCGGATCTTCAAGTGAAAGTTTATTCTTTGTGACAGTTATATCATAATCTGCATATTCAAGATAAATTCCTGTCCTTCCGGTATTACTATTAGTGATAATATTGTTGCTGACAGTACAGCGGGATTGATAGCGAAGCAGGATGGCAGTGCCGTTCTGATCATTGAAAGTATTATTGATGATGTAATTTTCTGCAGACAGGGTACCCGAGTTTATACCTGAGAAATATACACCGCCTTCTCCGTAATAGAATGTATTGCCCTGGATTGTGTTATATTCATCGGTGGTTCCACTGGCATATATTAGTGTATTATAGTTCGTGGTCCCTGAGGATTTCCCATACAAAATATTTCCCTGGATCGTATTGTGATCAGCTCCGTTTTGCAACACGAATATCCTGCCATAACTTGGATTTCCACCAGTGGCAACAAAAGTCATGTCTTTAAAAGTGATGTAATCACAGCTGTTGAACAAAACAGTAAAATTCCATGTCGAAGATTCATAACCTGAATATGAAATAAATACATCTTCAGCAGATCCTGAGGCAGAAGTAAACGTTATGGTATTCACAGCACCTGCTCCGGTTATTGGTGGAATTGAAACCTGTTCATCATAAGTTCCGTCAGCAATGTTCATAATAACAGGCCCGGATACCCCAAGGCTTGTTAACGCAGTAACAGCTTCGTTAAGTGTTGTATAGTTCCCGCCCCCATAAGGATCTATGACATAGGGGCCGGAAAGCTGTGCAGTGATAATTGCCGGGTCAATGATGGATATAATGATTAACAGAACAAATATCCTGAAAATCTTATAGATTGATTTTAGGCAATTCATGTCGGTTTAGTAATGATTAAGAGGATATAAGATATGCAATGCAAATCAGAAAATCAAGAAACCACTAAGAATTAATAAATTCAAGGGGAAGAAATTTTTTCATGTTGGAATTAATTAAATCTAATTTAGAACTGAAATTGGATGGCAATAGAGGATTTAACTCTAAATTTGCACTCACGAAAAGGTTAAAATTACCACCTGGTGCAATTATATCCATTATATATTATCTCTCTGCTGGCATTACTACCGCATTTTCATGATCACCTGACTGAAGCCTCATATGCCGTACCTGATTACAAGGGCGAAACCATGCAATACCAGCTCAAGTACGGAATTTTTACTATTGGTTATGCGACCATATCTTTTCTCGATGTACCTGGTGAATGCGGTGTGCATATTTCTGCAGAAGCCCACAGCACGGGCCTGATAAAGCTTATCAAAGAAATTGACTACCGGTTTGAAGCCTGCATGGATCCGGCCACCGGACTTCCCCGCAGTGCTACCAGGAGCCTGAGGGATGGCAACTATAGCGTATACAATGAACTTATATTTGATCAGCATTCGAGGTCTGATTCTGCCATTATATACAGCCAGTTATCTGGTAAGCATGTGGTTCAGAAAAACATCTATGATATCCTGACAGGTTTTTTTCACTTCAGGAAAAATCAGATGCAGGAATGCCGGGCAGAAGGGGATTCAGTGGTAGTACGAACATATTTTACAGATATGTTATGGGATTTAAATATAAGATATGGCGGAGAGGAGCCCATAAACACAAAATATGGCCGGATCGATTGCATTGAATATAAGCCTGAAACGGTAATTGGCCGGTATTTCAGGCATAATGATGATATGTTGGTATGGTTTACCCGGGATGAAATCTCAATTCCGGTTAAGATTAAACTTAACCTGATCATCGGGTCTCTTAAAGGAGATCTGGTTGCCTATCAAAATCCGAAAAATTTTGCAGCTCACCAGATCATTAAATAGATAGTAACAAATTACCTGGTTACAACCAGTTTCAATTCCCTGGTTTGCCTGCCTGCATCAGAAACACCCAAAATCTTCATAAGATATATTCCCTGGGAAAGATTATGCCGGATGGGAATGGATTGATTTCCAATAGCCAAATCGTGTCGGCTAAGGCTGTAAACAAGCTGTCCGGGGGTATTGTAAATCTTCACATTAATATCAGATGGCCGGTCCAGGTTAAGATTCAGTCTTACATCTTTCCAGGATGGATTGGGCGACAGCCTGGCATCCAGTTCATGCAGAGCCTTATAGCTTTTGACTTCAGAGGGTGAAGTATATCTTACCAGCGTATCCGGGACAGATACCAGTTCAATTCCATTTTCCAAACCCAGGTTTACCGAGTATTGTTTATCGGTTCCGTTGTTCCAGTGTTCGGCCACACCCAGGCTGCCTATAGGACTGCCATCATTTTCCGGATCGTATTCAAAATCATCGGGCCAGTAATCGGAAGAGGCAGCCTGAAGAATATAGTCACCCGTTCCGTCAAAATAGGGATACTTTATGCTGGAGGGTTTGTTTTTAAATTCTTCAAGGAAAAAATCATAGCACACCGATTCAAGGGCAACCGGGTCCTGTGCCAGAATCAGGGAATTGGGATAATCATTGTTAAATGGCGGCATCTGCCAGCGGAGAAGCTCTGCGCTCCAGTTGCCCGACGACCATAATCCGTCCACCAGGATCAGCAGGGTATTCCCGCCCAGGTATCTGTTTCCCATATAATCGACCAGGTGCCGGAATTTTTTTGGTCCCGGATCGAGGGTTGGGAAACTGTAATGCATAAACATAGCGGATTGCTGACTGTTGGTCTTGTCATCCTCAATAATGGATCCCTGGTGGTTTTTTGCTGCGAATGTTACCCCGGCAGCATCGTGAGCTTTCAGGGCGGGTACATTGATCATATAGGCTGCATCAAGATAGCACTGTGGCAGCGTGGTACTGAATTGGCCATCACTGAAATACAACTCATGGGCGACAGATCTTTGGGTGGCCACCCTTCCGTCAATACCCAAATCATCAATGTAATTTACATCGGGGAACTCAACAGTCAGGTAGTCCCAGGGGATATTGGAAAAACGCCTGTAAGGATCCCCAAGGGTGATGTCTTCTTCTGCCACTCCCACAACATTAATCAGCTGGCGCAGCAAGGCAAGCATTACCTGGGGGGAGGTGTCCATCCGGTCAAACCATTGTGTTTTATTTGTTCCGTCCACACTACAACAGGATGTGGTGAGGTTGATCTTGATGACAATCTTTTCTCCTGGTAAATAGGAAACGTTTCCGTAACCATGAGCACGGTTGAAGAAAGCAAACAAAGTATCCCATGCCGCATTCACATCCTCTACTCCAGCCAGTTTCAGCAGGCCATCTTCAAACATCTGGTCAACCACATCCTGGTCTGTTTTCTGGTACCAGTAATTGCCATCCGAATTATTGGTCAGGGTTCCGTCCGTCGCTTCCGGGTCCCATACCCAGACAACCCGTCCCGGGATGGCCCCTGTAGCGGTCCCGACCGGCATATTGGGAATAATATCTGCAGCCGATATGAGTGTAATATCTGCGCTGGCAGCCTCAGGATTTCTGACGATCAGGACAAACATGCCAAATGACAAGACAGCGGCGCCAACCAGCACTTTCCATCCGGTCAGTTTCCGTATAAGCTTTACTCCATACATAGAGGAGGTTACTCCTAGCAAATAGATGATAAATGACGATATAACCGGTGCGGCCGCACGCATACATGGATAGGTTGCCCGGCTGGGTTTGGGAATAACCCTTACCAGGAACCATATGGTGGATGCTATCCCGCTGAAAATAAAGAGCATCTTGAAGGAAAATAATTTCTTGCTGAGGCTTTGAAACTTGTTTGATGGTTGCATTTTGGTATTGATTTAAGTCTTTTACTGATACAGAGCTGGCAAATTAGGTAAAATTAGTTACAATAATGCTTTATCTGGCGAAGCTATATGTCAGTAAATGGTAATCAACAGTAATCTGTAAAAAGTGACGAGTGACAAGTGACGAGTGTCATGAAGAAAACCTGCAACCTGCAACCTGCAACCTGCAACCTGCAACCTGCAACCTGCAAC
>CAYZEZ010000126.1:0-12800 GCA_964477295.1 uncultured Bacteroides sp.
TCAAATCTTTCCCCGGGTAAATATATTTTGAGTGTAAAAGGATCAAATAACGACAATGTTTGGAATGAAGAGGAAGTATCCATAAACATGCAGGTATTGCCCCCTCTGTGGAAAAGTTTCAAAGCTTATATTGTCTATGTAGTGGTGATCGGTTTATTGATCTATCTCCTTATACAGGTAAGAACAAGAAGCCTCAGGAAGTCAAATAAGATCCTCAAGGAAAAGGAATTGGTGGCAAAGGAGGTGGCGAAACAGAGAGAGGAACTGGAAATTAAAAACAAAAACATCACGGATAGTATTAATTATGCACAACGGATACAGGAAGCACTTCTGCCCTCCGATGAAATATTTAAAAGGATTCTTCCAAATTCCTTCATTCTTTATAAGCCTAAGGATATTGTCAGTGGCGATTTTTACTGGATCAATGAAGTCCGGAACAAGATTTATATTGCCGCCGTAGATTGTACCGGCCATGGTGTTCCCGGCGCATTCGTATCCATTATTGGATTCGAACTGTTTCGTAAAATTACAACAAGCGAAGGAATTCAAAATCCTGCGGAAATCATGAATGCCCTGAATGAAAATTTCACTGAGATATTTACTCAGGGAGATGAGGTTTACCTGAACGACGGAATGGACCTTTGCTTATGTGTTATTGATAAAAAAGATAATTACCTGGAATACTCCGGAGCTTTCAATCCGCTCTACCTGCTCAGGGACGATACTATCATAGAGATAAAAGCCAATCGCTTTTCGGTGGGTGCAGATACCTATATGTTTAAGATCGCAAAGACATTCAAGAGCCACAGGATATATCTTCAAAAGGATGATATCCTGTATATGTTCTCCGATGGTTATGCCGACCAGTTTGGTGGTCCGGAAGGAAAGAAATTTAAGTTCAGGCGCTTCCGGCACCTCCTGCTCACCATACATAAACTACCTCTCGACAAACAACAGGCTATCCTGGATGCCAGTATAGAAGAATGGCGGGGAGAATACGACCAGGTCGATGATATTATGGTGATCGGGATAAGAAGTGAATAGTGAAATGAGAAGCATTCGCATTTCATTATTCACGCCCTAAGAGCTGCTTCATCTTATCAATCAACTCATCCATCTGGATCGGTTTGCTGATATAGTCGTCCATGCCTACAGCGAGGTAGGTTTCACGATCACCCGACATGGCGTTGGCAGTGATGGCAAGGATGGGAGTGAAGGTGTTGGTACCACTTTCTATTTCCCTGATTTTTTTAGTGGCCAGGATCCCATCCATCACCGGCATTTGAATATCCATAAGGATAATATCATACTTCGTGGTGCCAAACTTATCCAGTGCCTGCTTCCCGTTATTTGCAATGTCGATATTCTTAACCTTTTTCTCGAGATTGAGGATCACAATTTTCTGGTTGATCAGGTTGTCTTCCACTAGTAAGACACTTGCATCTGCAATATCTATAATCCTGTCGGTCTTTAATTCTTCAATATTCAGCTGTGTTCCTGATTCTTTGCGGATTTTAAATTCACTTTTTTCAAAAGAGAGATGCAACATGAAACAGGTACAGCTCTCCTGTATTTTAATGTCCAGCCTCCCGTCAAGCATCCCTGTCAGCTTCCGGGGTATCTCAAGGTCGATATTCTCAGGCTGAACCGGTATCCGGATCACCTTTTTACCATCTGAACTATCTTCTTTGGATGAAGAAGACAGGCCGGCCAGGATATTAAACAGTAATCGAATCTCTTTCTCTGTTTCTTTTTCATTTACCACCTCAATCTCGATGTTGATAAGATGATCTTCTTTCTGGCCCTTGATGATATTCTCGATCAGGTTCAGGAACAGTTGCTTAATCCGTATCGGATCCCCCAAAACCTGGTTGGTAAGGGTGTCGTCCTGCCGGATCGATAGATTGAAATTGGAATTCTCCCTGTCGCCAAATAACTGCAGAATGCTCTCAATTGAAGCAATGAGATCGAATGATATCTTTGAGGTCTTTAATTCCCGGATATCCACATGAGAGACTTTTACAATAGTATTCACCGCCTCCACAAGGTTATTTGCCGAGGCCACGATAGTATCGATCAGGTCTCTTTGCTTTTCATCTATTAAAGCATCTCCTACCAGGTTGCTGACCAGTGTGATATTATTCAGTGAAGTCCGCAGTTGATGTGAAAGTTTTGAGATAAATTCATCCCGTGCTTTAGATTCCGTGTTGGCTTCTTCCAGCGCCTGATCAAGCTTTTTTATGTTTTCAATACGCAGGTATTCGAATGAATAAACCAGCATGGTAATAGCTAAAAGGGATAATGCCAGCCTGAGGCTAAGCGAAATGTCATAATCAACAGCAACAAAAGGCAGATCAATAAATACCAGGATTGAAACCAGAAGCAGGAATGCAAGTGAAACGATACTCCCCCTCTTTAACCCCAGCAATACCAGGCAAACAATAGGGTAACAGAAACACCATAAATAACCAGAACCGGCAGATCCACCCTGAATTACCAGGAAGATGAGTATTAATCCGAGTATCGTAACTAATGAATAGGAGGCAAATTCAATTTTCTGTGACCTGACCAGGTAAATAACATTTAAGATACCCAGTAAAAAAGAAATTCCCAGAATGGAAGTCATCAGATAATCTCCGATAACAACGGATTCAACTGTAAAGAATCCCAGGAAAAACAGACCGATAAAGCTGAATGCATTGGTAAGAATTATCCTGTTGAGCATCCATGGATCCGTTTTTTCCTGAAGCCCGAAAGAGAAAAGTCTGAATATTTTCTCCTGGATTGACATCCGGGGTTGATTAATATATGTAATTTTGTATACCTGACCATGACAGGAATCCTTAAAGATAATTAAAAATAGTATTCTTGCAGTACAACAAGCTGGAATGATTTTTGAGCGAATCCTTAGTTAGGAATATGGTTTTTCTAAAATTACATAAATGCGTTAGTCATTACCTGAAATCAGTACTTCTGTTCGGGTTTATGCTTTGTTTATTATGTGTATATAGCCTGAATGCACAGACTGATTCTGCAAATCTGGTAAGGTATACCCCGGAATTCAACTTTGAGGATGGAATATATCTGAACTTCGGTCAATTAAAGAACAATAATCCAATTCCAAAATCCAGGCTGATCACAGATGTGGACTTTTCTGACCAGGATTTTTTTGAAACTGTGCTGAAAGGCAAGAGAATATATTTTTTTGATCAGATTGGGATGAGACAGGATATCAAAACAGATGATATCTGGGGGTATTGCCGGAACGGTGTACCTTATATAGCCATGGATGAGGGATACTACAGGATCACCGTAATAGGATCCATTTGTCATTTCGTAGCTACAGTGACCACCTATGATAACCGGTATAACAATCCCTATTATTATAACCCGTATTATTATAATTCATATAACCGATATGGCGGTAGTTATCCGTCAAACTCTCCCTCCTCAGAGATGAGGCAATACATTCTGAACTTTGAAACTGGAGACCTCCTGGAATATGGGGTAAGCAGCCTTGAAGTAATGCTCATGAGGGACCCTGAACTGTATGATGAGTATAGCCAGCTGCGAAGAAAGAAAAAAAGGCAGCTGAAATTTTTATACCTGAGAAAATTCAACGAAAGAAATCCTATATATATTCCCGTTCAAGCAAATTAATCTTTATCCAAATGAAACAAATTAAAAAACTCTCTGCTTATTTGATCATCGTGTGCATTTCACTGCCATTGCTATCGCAGGAATATGTGCCTACCCGTGAGGACCTGGAAAAGTTCTTCAAAACCAAAACCATGGTAGTACTCGACAGGAACCCTCTGAATTCATATGATGGACAGATCAAGGAGGCCATGGAAAATGAATGGACACTTACTGAATTCGAATTCATCCCCTATGAAGAATTTCAGGCAAAAAGAACGGATCCCGGCTTGTCCTTCATCATGCTTGTGAATGTAGTCTTTGAGAAGGATAAATTAAATGCATCTTATAAGTTCCTGAACCTGATGATGGGAGGTAAATATTATGATATGTCCCTCATGCCCGATCTGGTTTCCATACCCGTTAGCTATAAAAATGTGGAGGAGGACTCCTATAACTATAAACTTGGTATCCTGGTTCGTTTCATGCAAAATCATATCAAATTAATGTATGATAATCCGGATATTGTTAAGAAAAACATTTTTAAATATTATAATGATAACCGGGGAGATATAACCAATAAAACAATATATTTCCTTGAAAGCGAACTGGCCAAAGATATAAATTCACTGGCCAGAATAAGCAAGGTATATGATGGCAAAGTCGAGATCGTCTCAAAGGAAGAAATAAAAGAAGCCATTATGTACAAGAATAATGATGTGGTCTTCTTACATAAAGTCGGTCCGGAAGGTACAAGGATGAACGCCAGGTGCTATAACATCCTGATCGGTGCCGGCGATGCCAACTTCTATTATTTCGATTACCATATGATCGATGAGAAAGAACCGGATGGTTTTACGGCCAAAGACTTTAAGAAACTGGCCAAATAAAATATAATATGCCAAAACCATCTGTTCCAAAGGGTACGAGGGATTTCTCGCCGGAGACCATGACCCGCAGGAATTATATTTTCACCACAATCGAGAATGTCTTTAAACTCTTTGGTTATCAGCCTATTGAAACTCCTGCCATGGAAAATCTCTCATCCCTCCTCGGGAAATATGGGGAGGAAGGAGATAAATTATTGTTTAAAGTTTTGAATTCCGGGGATTTTCTAAGCAAGGTGGATGATTCAGAGCTGTCGATGCCAGATCCGGGCAGCCTTTCTCTGAAGATTTGTGAAAAAGGCCTGCGGTACGACCTCACTGTTCCGTTTGCCCGGTATGTAGTACAACACAGGAATGAAATCCATTTCCCCTTTAAGAGGTACCAGATTCAGCCTGTATGGCGGGCCGACAGGCCCCAGAAAGGCAGGTACAGGGAATTTTATCAGTGCGATGTGGATATCATTGGAAGCTCCTCATTGTTGAACGAAGCAGAGCTGATACAGATAATAAACAAGGTATTCAACAAACTCTGCATGGCCATTCATATCCGGATCAATAACCGCAAGGTCCTCGCAGGGGTAGCTGAAGCAATGGGTATGGGTGATCAGATGAACCTGGTAACTACTGCATTGGATAAGCTTGATAAGATTGGGACGCCTGGTGTGATTGATGAATTAAAGCAAAAAGGCGTTGCAGAAAAATCTATTGGCAGGTTGTTGCCATTCCTGAGACTGACCGGTCCTTCCAGTGAAAAAATTAAAACCGTAAAGGAGCTACTGAAAGAATCAGATATCGGGATGAAGGGAGTGGAAGAGGTCGGGATACTTATCAATTATTTAAACCGGGTTGAATTGTCGTCAGAGGTAATCTGGGATGTTCCGCTGGCAAGGGGACTGGATTATTATACGGGAACGATCATCGAAGTGATTTCGACCGAGATGGACATGGGAAGCCTTTGTGGCGGTGGACGGTATGACGACCTGGCCGGGGTATTCGGAATGGATGATATATCAGGCGTTGGGGTATCCTTCGGCGCTGACAGGATCTACGATGTGATGGCACACCTGAACAAGTTCCCGGAAAGCGCAACCCAGGTGACCAGGTTGCTGTTTGTAAATTTTGGACTAAGGGAAGAAGAGTATATCCTTCCTGTTCTGAATAAGATCCGTGATGCAGGGATCGCTTCTGAAATCTATCCTGGACAGGCGAAGCTGAAAAAGCAAATGTCGTATGCCGACAACAGAAAAATCCCTTTTGTGGCTATTATAGGTGAAAATGAAATTCAGTCGAACCGGATTACTCTCCGGAATATGTCGAACGGGGAACAGAAAGAGGTCAGTCTGGAAGAGCTGATTGAAGAGATCTCAGAATAATGATTAACGAATTACGATCTTGGAAGGATCAGGTACATCGAAAATCAAAAATCGTTGATCCATAATCCAAATTCATTCAAACCAGGAACCAGGAATTCAAACTATTTAGATACCAGTAATATAGTTCTATCAATTTACCATGAGTAATATCCATCTTATAACCCGGGACAAACTTGAATTCGATCAGATCCTGGATCTGATTGCCAGCAAGAAAAAAATTCAACTCTCTGAAAATTCTGAGAGGCTGATCAGGCGGTGCCGGCAATATCTCGACAGGAAACTTGAATCCGATTCATCCCCATTGTACGGAATCAATACCGGTTTCGGATCATTGCATGACCGGTTGATTTCTTCTGAAGACCTGGGGGCCCTGCAAAAGAACCTTGTGATGTCACATGCCTGCGGCCTGGGCGACGAGGTCCCTGAGATAATTGTGCGCCTGATGCTGTTCCTGAAGATCCAGTCACTGGCTTACGGTAATTCCGGTGTTCAGGTAAAAACCGTTCAACGCCTGATCGATTATTATAACCACGATATATTGCCAGTAGTCTATCAATATGGGTCACTGGGAGCGTCGGGTGACCTGGCTCCACTGGCTCACCTTAGCCTTCCATTAATCGGGGAGGGAGAAGTTTATGAGAAGGGGAAAAAGATCCCGGCTGCAGAGGTATTGAAGCAAAAGGGATGGAAGAACATTGATCTGCAGTCTAAGGAAGGACTTGCACTCCTGAATGGGACACAGTTCATGAGCGCCTATGGGGTCTACTGTTGCCTGAGAATTTTTAAATTGTCGTGGTTCGCCGATATAATTGCTGCTATTTCGCTGGACGCGTTTGATGGCAAGCTCGAACCATTTAGCGATATTGTCCAGCAGATAAGACCACATAAGGGGCAGATAGAAACTGCCAGGCGGATCAGGTACCTGCTTGAAGGAAGTGAAGGAATGGCCAGGCATAAGAAGCATGTTCAGGATCCCTATTCCTTCAGGTGTATACCACAGGTCCATGGGGCCTCAAAAGATTCCATCCATTATGTGGCTTATGTGTTCAGGAACGAGATAAACTCGGTTACCGATAATCCTACCATTTTCCCGGAGGAGGACCTGATCATATCAGCAGGTAATTTCCATGGCCAGCCCCTGGCTCTTGCCCTGGATAATCTTTGCATTGCCATGTCTGAGTTGGGTAGCATATCTGAACGAAGAACCTATCAATTGGTGGGTGGCCTCAGGGGATTGCCGCCTTTCCTGGTGGCCAAACCCGGACTCAATTCAGGATTTATGATTCCACAATATACGGCTGCTGCACTGGTGAGTCATAACAAGCAATTGTCGACCCCTTCATCGGTCGATTCTATTGAATCGTGCCAGGGTCAGGAAGACCATGTAAGCATGGGTGCTAATGCAGCCATCAGGGCCTACCAGGTCATGCTTAACATGGAACGGATTTTAGCTATCGAGCTATTTAATGCCGCCCAGGCTCTTGATTTCAGGCGGCCGGATAAAACCTCACCCTTCCTTGAAAATTTTCTTTCCAAATACAGAAGGGAAGTGGAGTTTATTGAAGAAGACAGGATTATGTATCCCGATATCAATAAAACGGTTGAATTCATGAGGGAGGTGGATCTTGAATTACCGGTTGAGTATAAAGATCTCAACTGGAGTGTAGATGTATTATAGCTTTCCTTTAATTCTTTTCTCGAGCAGGTAGAATAATCCCCCTGCAGCCGCAATTAATATGCCGGCACTTGACTCTACAGGTCTGTAAATCAGTCCATATACCAGTATCCATAAATTAATCAGGATGAAGATTATTGGGAGCAACGGATATAACTTCATCTTGAAAGGTGGTGATAACCCGGGATTTCGCCTCCTGTTAATGATCAGGCCCGTAACAGCGAGCAGGGTAAAGAGATTCAGTGTAAATCCAATGAGGGTGATCACCTGCTCAAAGGTTGATGTAAGAATATACACTACAGAAAGGATGCCCTGGATAATAATAGCCCTTACCGGAATGTCTTTTCGCGTCAGCTTTGAAAACCAACTAAGTATCCGGTAGTCTTCACCCATCACCTGTGTCACACGTGGCCCGGTTATGATCATAGAACTCACTGTTGAAAGTAGCAACAGGCTGAATACAATTCCCATAATAGTACTTGTTTGGATAGGGAATACCTGGTTTCCAAACAAATAGCCGATTTCAATTTTGCCTGCCATTGTACTGATCGGGATCACCTTCAGGAAGATATATGTGGTAAAAACATACAATAAAGTCACGATCAGCGTACCGGTAATAAGCGACCTTGGCAGGTTTTTGGATGGTTTTTTAATTTCACCGGCAATATAGGCTGCTGCATTCCAGCCTGAATAGGAATAACTTACAAAAAACAGGGAGATAACAAAGGCCGGGCTGATTATTTCCTTAAAAGCTTCTCTGTTGACAGAGAAGTTAATTGGCTGGTGAAAATCGGCTGTGAACCCGATAATGATCAGGATAAGAAACAGGATGACTTTGATGGCAGTAAATATATTTTGAAAGTAAGCTCCGGCAATTTTATTGCCTGAATGCAAAGCCACCAGAAGGCAGACTACTCCCAGGGCAATGATCCGGTCGAGGCCAAGAGATAAAAATGTGGCATCGATGCCCAGGGCAGCTGTGAGGTAGGCCCCAAGTGCTATGGCAGCTGCTGCTGTTGGTGCTGCAAACCCAATGATAAATGAGATCCATCCTGCTATGAATCCGAGGGCGGGGTGATATATTTTCGACAGGAAATTATATTCACCACCGGAGCGGGGCATCGCTGTTCCCAGCTCGGCATAGGCAAGAGCCCCGATCAGGGCCGAGATGCCACCGATCAGCCATAGGAGCAGCAACGCAAAACCCGACTTGAGATCAATTACCTGAAATCCCAGGCTGGTAAAGATACCTGTACCAATCATGTTGGCTATGACTAGCGATACCGCCGTGGATATGCCGAATTTTATCTTCAAATTACTAACTGTTTCGGGCTAAAGCCCGGCTATGTTTTTATTCCATTGATACTTCGGTTGAAACCGGTGGCAACTGATACAACACCCAACTCTTCATGCTCACACCCTCTGATCACTGATCACCGGGATGAATCATCGGAACAAATCTAACTGGAATGATTTGTTTTTCCTTAAATCCTGTCTTTTTTTTTGTAATTACGAGCAGTTCCTGGTAATATTTTCCTACAGGAATAACCATATGACCGCCCGTTTTCAGCTGTTCAATTAATTTTTCAGGGACCTCTTCCGGTGCTGCAGTAACGATTATAGCATCAAAAGGCGCTTTTTCTGGCCATCCCTTGTAACCATCTCCCCATTTCACCGTGACATTATTATATCCCAGGTCAGACAATATTTTTTTGGAGCTCCTGGCCAGTTCTTCAACCACTTCAATAGAAAAACACTCACCTGCAAGCTGTGAAAGTATAGCTGCCTGGTATCCCGACCCTGTGCCAACTTCAAGAACAACCTCATCGCCTGACAATTCAAGCAACCCGGTCATCAATCCGACTATATAAGGTTGTGATATGGTCTGATTATAGCCTATGGGCAATGGATGGTCTTCATAGGCAAGATGACTTACCTCTTTGGGTACAAATAAATGACGTGGTGTGTTTTTCATCGCCCGGAGTACCGCAAAATCGGATACGCCCCTGGCCGCTATCTGGGTGTTAACCATTTGCTCAGCTTTCTCTTTCCAGGGCTCCTGGTAAGTTCTGTAGAAATCGGAGGTCCCCCTGTTTCGTGATGAACAGGAAAAAATGAGTAAAAAAGTTAAAAATGACAGTGACGTAAGGATGAATATCAATCTGTTGAAGCTCCTTGCCACAGATGCACGAAACGGGAAAGCTTCTATCCTTTGTAATTTTTTTCTATTGCGCTGGATAATAGCCACCCACGTACCCGGGGGGCATGCACTCACTGGATTCAATGAAATGCCGGATTGTTTAATTTTTCGGAATAACATTACTTGTTATGAACATACCCATAACAAATATATGAATTATTACACTACTCAGGGTTATTCCGCTTACCCTGTCCCTGCCCGTCATGCTCCCTGAGCTTTTGAAGCAGGTAGTTCTTGAATTGGATCTCGGCGATAAAAAGCTTCATAACTTTTTTAGGTGGCAAGACCTCAATAAACTTCTCTTGATATGAGGGAAGTAATTCGGAATCCTGCTGCTGAAGTTTGATAAACTTCTCCAACAGATCCAGGTGCTCCTGGTCGTCCATATTATCTTGATTTTCAATATAATATTTTCTCAAATTCCGGAGTTCATGTATGATTTTGCTTTTTTCCTTTTCATAATCATTATAAACAGGCCAGAATTTCTCCGCCTCTCCGGTCGAAAGATCAAGCTTCTCCGTAATATATGCAACCTTCATGGCCCTGATTCGTTCGTGCCGTTCATCACCCTTTTGAGCATTTACCTGAATGCATTGGAAGGATAAGATGCTGATAAATAATGTAAATATTAATGTTCTCATATCAATAAATATTGAATTCGTCTACCAGGTTTGTATAATCAATTTCTTCTTCAATCAGATAATCCATAATATCATCGGATTCATATCCGCCATTTATCCATTCAATCTCAATATCTTCATCAAGAATGGTGTTAATCAATAGATCATCATTAATATCATACAGATAATTATCCAGTGCATATGCTATTTCCATCATGGATGGTTCTGTTGTTCTTTCATTCAGCATAATCCTTATTCCTGTATAAGAAATAGCCATAATACCAATTATGATGGCAGCTATGGCCAGTTGAGGGCGGATCAGCTGGTAAGTCCTGCTCGTCCATGAACGCTCCTTTTCATCCTGCATCCGGGCCTGAAGCCTTTCAGCAAACTGATCAAAATATCCCTCCGGTACTTTAAATGGAAAATCCTTTCCGGATATTCCGGGGAAATCAGTATTTTCTGCTTGCTCGTTCATTGATATATTTTCTCTGTTTTATTAGACTGTTTAAATGGATTAAAGTTTAATTGCATCCAGCGTTTGTTTAATTTTTTTTATAGCATGATGATACGATGCTTTAAGTGATCCCACAGAGGTATGGAGTATTTCAGCCATCTCCTCATACTTCATCTCATCAAAATATTTCATATTGAAGACTATCCTTTGTTTTTCAGGAAGCTTCAAAATGGCTTGTTGTAGTTTCATCCGGGTTTCATCGCCATCAAAATAGGGATCACTCATCAGTGTATTCTCCAGGTGGCTTTGAACATCGCCCATCGGGATAAAAAATTTTGTCCTTCTTTTTTTCAGGGCGGTCAGGGCCTCATTGGTCGCAATCCTGTAAAGCCAGGTATACAGTGTGGAATCTTCCCTGAAGTTATTCATTCCTTCAAAAACCTTAATAAAAGTGTTTTGAAGTGCATCATCCGTATCATCGTGAGAAATCAGGATTTTTCTAATGTGCCAGTACAATTTCTCCTGATATTTTTTAACGATCAGGTTGAATGCATAGTTCCTGCTATTTTCATCCTTAAATTGCCGGACAAGGTCTGTATCAGAGAAGGTTGTCAATACCTGGTGAAATTGTTGGATAGTAATCGAAACTGCCCCGTTTGTAACATTTATTTGATGCAAAAATAACCGTTTGGTTTAATGTGATGTAGTATTATTTTAAACTAACCGATACGGAAGCACCAGGGTGAACGTTGAATCGGGATATTGTCCTGTCGAGAGAGGACTTTGAGTTAATGGGCCTGAAAACCACATAATAACTGCCGGGTTGCATGGCAATTGACTGGTTCGTTTGCTTTGTATCCAGGTTAGCTATCCATATCCACCGCTTGTTCTCAACCATATAAAGGCTTCCGAACCCGGGCGACAGGGAAAGGAAAGTTACAATGCCTGAACTGGGTATTTCCACCGTTGTAGTATGGCTCTGTAACACTTCAACATCTTTAAGATGTATAACGGGAAGGGTAGGGATCTCCAGGTCATATTTCCCCGTGATATATTTAAATCTGTCATTCAATCCCTGGAAGACAAGTGTTTCGGTGTGACCTGCCTGTCTGACCAGAACCTGAATATTACCAAACTGGATCCTGCCCTTGGTCACTATTTCAAGGTAACCCTGGGGCGCATCCGCTGCAATAATGGTATGTTTTCCGGCGGTTACATTCACACTGTCGATGAATACCGGTGGGAGGGTATGAACTTCAATACGGTAGGTGATAAGGGGATCAAGGTATATGGTATCGGGATTTCCGCGGTGATTAATCGTATGGATGTAATTGTGACGTACAGTATTGGAAAACATGTCATAGAAGGTCATATTCACATTGGTTTCTTTCGGGTTTCCTTCCTCATCGAGTAAATTTACCTGTGCGGAAGTGCTGTTTAAGACCTGGGTAATCACGACATTAAGGATTTCCTGGAATTTTTCTTCCCTGTCAGCATTATAGTAGTAACCGATGCAATCGAATGTTTTTTTGAACTCAGGATCCATTCCAATCCCTATGATAAACGGTTTCAGTACGATCCCTTTTTTCTGGAGCATCAGCGAGACGGCACAGGGATCCCCATCGCAGGCTTCAATACCATCCGTTATAAGGATAATGATGTTGCGGCAGTTGTCACAGGGGGGGACGTCATCGGCCGATTTTTCAAGTGAGTAGGCTATTGGAGTTGTCCCCCGGGGCTGTAAAAAACGCAATTTTTGCCTGATCTGGTGGGCATTGTTTACATCAAAAGGGACCTCCAGCTTGGTATCGTTACAATCTTGTGGTGGAACAGGACTTTGATGGCCATATACCCTGAGGGCCATCTGTACATTCTTCAGTTGTTGCAGGCTATCAATTATATGAATCAGGAAATTACGGGCAATATTGATCTTAATATCACTCTCCCACTTG
>CAYZEZ010000127.1:0-7411 GCA_964477295.1 uncultured Bacteroides sp.
TATGGCACCTTTATTTTGCATTTGAAACTGATTTATAGATGACTATATACTTTTTACACTATTTGTTACGGAGGGGCAAATATAAATATTTTTTGACTAGAAATCTTTGATTAAACCTAAAAAAGAAGACAGAATTCAGAAGACAGAATTCAGAAGGGGGATATCCTTGAATCGCGGGTCGTGAATCGAGTGTTTAAGGGTTGAGGATTTGAGTAGGTGGTGCCTGTGGCCTTGTGCCTGCCGGGTAATTGAGAATCGAAGGTGCAGGGAGTGGTTGCAGGCGAGGATAGATTGCAGGGTATATCAGGTAAAAAACGGGCCCTTATGAAGAGCCCGCCATTATGTTCCCCTTTTAAGAAAGATGCATATCATCGAAAATCTTCATAACCTCTTTGACTGCATTGGCTGAAGCATGCAACAGTTTCATTTCATCATCATCCAATTCCACTTCAATGATTTGTTGGATTCCATTCTTACCCAGCTTAACCGGTACCCCGACAAATACGTCCTTAAGGCCAAATTCTCCATTCAAGTGAGTAGAACATGGAAATATCCGGTTCTGATCGTCTACAATTGATTCTACCATTTGTGCTGCAGCAGCTCCGGGTGCATACCATGCCGAAGTCCCCAATAAACCAACAATTTCACCCCCACCTTTTCTGGTGCGCTGAACAATTTTATCAAGCTCATCCTTATCAATCAGCTGGGTTACCGGGATCCCTGCAACAGTTGTATAACTTGGCAGTGGCACCATGGTATCTCCATGTCCACCCATCAACAGCGCCTGGATATCAAGGGGAGATACATTAAGTGCCTCAGCCAGAAAAGCCCTGTATCTTCCCGTATCGAGTATTCCAGCCATTCCAAAGACCCTGTTGCCAGGGAAATTGGAAGCTTTAGTAGCAACATATGTCATAACATCGAGGGGATTGGAGACAATGATTAAAATGGCATCAGGTGAATGCTTTACCACTTTTTTAGTTACATCCAAAACAATCTCAGCATTCGTTTTAATAAGGTCATCCCTGCTCATGCCTGGTTTCCTTGGTATTCCCGATGTTATCACAACAATGGATGAATCTTTGGTCTTTTGGTAATCATTTGTGACACCGGTTATCCTGGAGTTAAAACTATTTATTGGAGCGGTTTGCCACATATCGAGAGCCTTGCCTTCAGCTAATCCCTCCTTAATATCAAGTAATACCACTTCTTTTGCGAGGTTCTTATGTGCAATGACATTAGCGCAGGTGGCACCTACATTTCCGGCACCGATTACAGTTATTTTTTCCATGTTAATAGATAGTTTAGTAGAATGATTAATATTACATCTAACTAAGATATAAAGTATTGCTCAACCAGAAAAATACAATCCATAAAAAATGATGGACTACTGCAGCAGGGAATCGAAATCTTCATTCAGTGGCGCTTGATTTTCAAAGTCAAAAAGCGTCAGCTTCCGGATGTTATAGTAATAGGTCCAATAATTATACAGAGTAGTCAGGTAGTTTCTTGTGGCTGCATCCCTCTCAGTCAAAGCAATATTTAGGTCAAGCACATCCACGTTACCAATCAGAAATCTTTGTTTTGTTACATTAAACCTGCTCTTGGCAATGGTATCGGCTTTAGCGGCAATCCTGACCTGGTCGTCCTGAAGGTTAAATTGCATTACCTGCAGCATTACCTCCTGTTCGAAGTCAATCTCGGCCTGCATCACATTGGTGCGGGTTACCTCCTGCTGCGACTGGGCCATTCTGTACTTGCCCTTACCCAATCCCCAGTCAATAATCGGGACCTGCATTCCGATGGTTAGCAGTTGCTCCTGTTGGGGATCCTTATATGCATCGGCAAGAACATTTGCCTGCTGGGTTAACCCATAAGATGCAAAAAGATCTGCAGTCAGTCCTTTTTCCGCACGTGCTTGCGCCACACTCTGATCTGCTTCAAGCATCTGGCGCTGAAGAGAAATGATTTCCGGTGAATTCTTTTTAGCCTCGCTCATTGCAAGCACAACATCGACATCTAAATCAGGGATTTCAGAAGGAATGATTAATTCAATATTAACTGTCTCATTATATCCGAGAAACGACCTGAGCCTGAATTTATTGATCTCCAGTTGTATTTTAGCCTCATTTACGGCTGCTCCGGCATTCAGGAAGGCAAGTTCCATCTGCAGCAATTCATTTTCTGCAATGGTTCCAATATTATACCTGCCCTGGGCAATTTTGAAGAGTGTATCATTACTGGCATAGTTAACGTTGGCTATCTGCAGGTTAACCTGTGCAATGATCAGGTTAAAGAAATAGGTTACTGCACGCTCACTCACATCTTCCATGGCATCGATGTAATCTTTTTTTGCTTCCTCGTATTTTAATGGTTCAATTTTTTTCTCCCACCTGAAACTATTATGTGCCTTTATAGGTTGCCGGAATCCGATACTGATGGGCGTTGTGCGAAAGTCCAGATTTTCTTTATCTGTATCCAGCATATCAATCCAATCTAATCCGGATCTTACAAATATACTACCACCAGTTGGTGAAATATTCTGGACAAGCCGGACATCTGCAGAGGAACTCATCACGTTTCTCTCTACAAATGAATCACTGCCGTCAGGCAATATATAGGGTTCAATTGACCTGTTTAGCTCAGGAATGTTGGAATTAAGTGTTAAACTTGGACGGAACTTAGCCTTGTGGGTCCTGAATTCCCAATAGCTGCCCCTGTACCTGTGTCGCGACATGATGGCCATAGGAGACTGTTCCTTGGCAAGTGCAATTACCTCATCTAAAGTAAATTGTAATTTTACTTCCTGGGCAGAAAATCCCTGAAAGAGGAATACAAAAATAATCAGGATTGTGATTCGTCTCATAAGACTCTTATTATTCATACCTTAATGACTCGATAGGATCTCTCTCTGAAGCTCTTTTAGCAGGTGAATACCCAAATATTACTCCCACACCAGCAGAAACCATAAAAGCTACGATCACTGAAAAGGGTGAAACAATAGTTAAAATATCAGAAAACCTAGTAATCAGTTTGCTTATGATGATCCCAAGGATCACACCTATCAGCCCTCCCGATACACTGATAAGAATGGCTTCTGAAAGAAACTGAACAATTATATCCATCTTTTTTGCCCCGATAGCCATCCGGGTACCAATTTCCTTTATCCGTTCCATGACAGAAGCAAACATGATATTCATGATCCCAATACCTCCTACCAGCAACGAAATACTGGCGATAGCACCCAGCACCACATTGAAAATATCTTTGGTTCGCTGCTCCTGCTTCAGTAATAATTCAGGTACTGTAATCTCGTAATCCTTAACCTCCTGGTGCCTCCGAAATAACATCCTGCTAAGAAATTCAGTGGAGGAGGTAAGCTCATCTGATTCATTCACCTGAACGATGATCTTATCCAGCTGGTGATAATTTGCAGAGGTATTTTGCGATGGATTTATACTGATTGCAAAAAAATGGGAACCTCTGAAAAAGCTCTGTGACTGTTTTATCCGTGAGCTCACCAGTGCCCTGTTCTGAAAACGCATTAACATGGTTTTCACAGGTATGTAAATATTATCATTAAATACATTTACACCGGTATTTTCAAAAGCTGTCAGGCTGATTTCATTTTTTTTCAGCACACCGATCACCTTCAGCCAAATTTTATCAAACTTAATGTATTTGTTCACGGCGTTCTCTTTCGGGAAGAATTTCTTCT
The DNA here is from genome assembly GCA_964477295.1 of uncultured Bacteroides sp. Taxonomy (GTDB): domain Bacteria; phylum Bacteroidota; class Bacteroidia; order Bacteroidales; family SM23-62; genus CAYZEZ01. The sequence continues at coordinate 3,719 of CAYZEZ010000127.1, forward strand.
CTATATTTGCGCCGATTATACAAACCGGTATCCCATTGGTTTCCTGGAATGCATTGAAATATGTTCCCGATTCCGCTGACAGGTTATAAATATCAAAATAATTACTGGATACTCCTACCAGCTTTGCCTGTTCCCTTTTCCCGGCCTGCATAACAAATGAATTAACCGAAATCTCAGGACTAATCTGTTTCACAGTAGGTAACACCTCTAAGATAGATTCTGCATCAGCCAGGGTTAGCCCGGGAGAGAATTTTGATTTTTGCTTGTTCTCCCCTTCACTTTCCCCATTCGAGCTTTCTTCGCCTTCAGGCGTTACAATTGGTGTGATGACAATGTTGTTCACCCCCACCATTTTAATCTGTTCCAGGATCTCCTGCCTCGCTCCGTTTCCAATCGCAAGCATACTGATCACAGCTGCAACACCGAAAATGATCCCCAGTGCCGTGAGTACAGATTTCAGCTTATTTGCCAGGATCGACTCCATGGCAATAATAATGTCGTGTAAATACCTTTCCCTCATGATAAAATGGATTGGTTCTAATCGGAGCTTCTGACTACCCTAACCTGACCACCGGGACCTGATCCGGAACCGGGCCTGCCTCCTGGTTGCTTCATCATTTCATTTTGTTGCTTCAGTCTCTCCTTTTCTTCTTCTTCCAGGCGCTTTTTTTCCAATTCTTTTTGCCGGATAACCTCGACAAGCTCAAGTCCTGTGAAACGCATATTCTCAGCATTCTCAGGAACTGAAAGCAATACTTTGTCTCCTTCGTTGAGTCCGGCCTCCACAATAATCTCATTTTCATTCGACTCATCGAGAACCACCACCTGGCGCGTATTGTTCTTTTTATAGACATAGGTCATGCTGTCATTGGTATGAACAGCTTCAAGCGGAATAGCCAGCACACCTGCGAAAGTATCTATTATGATGGCATTACTTGTAGTCATAGATGGTCTCAGGATAGGATCGGTTTCAAGCAGCTTTATAACAATTTCAAAAACTTTTGCATCTGTATTTGGTAACTGCTCTCCGATATTGGCAACTTCTGTAACCGTGCCTTCAAACTGCTTATCCGGGAAAGCATCTACTCCTATCCTGACTTTCTGTCCTGTTTTCAATTTACTTATATCGATTTCGTTCACATATGTCTTGGAAAGCATTGTAGAAAGATCAGGTAAGGTGGCAACGGTAAGGTCCCAGGTACTGATTTCTGATCCTACCGTTCTCTTTTGTCCATTCCATTCCCGCTCGTAGATCAGCATACCGGACGCCGGAGCAGTAATAACAAATTTATCCAGCACCCCTTCCATGTCGGTCTTCCTTCTCTGCTGTCTCCCAAGGTCAATGGTTACTTCAGTCATATCAGCTTCTGCTTGTTCCACCTTTAACTGATAATTATACACAGCCTGCTCGTATGCCCTTTTTGCCTTATCCAGGTTGATATTCGCCTGACGGATGGTAGCAGGAGGTTCGAACTGGGACTGTTCCAGGGTTATTTCCATCTCCTCCATGTTAAACTTAAGATTGATCATTTCATCACGTAGTGCCCGGAGTTGTATGGTGGTATCCAGCTTGGTTTTGTTGTACTGCGACTGGATCTTTTCGAGCTCGTCCAAAATGTCTTTATAATTATTGTCTGCCTCACTCCTGTCGAGGGTGGCAACATAATCGCCTGAATCAACAACAGTTCCTTCCGGTATCAGGTCCTGTATCTTGATGCTTCGGAACCTGAATGAATGACTTCTCAGCTCCACAGGTGCTTTAATATCAGTTGACCTCATAGCCTGGAGCTCACCGGTCACTGTAACATTGATCTCAAATAATCCCCTTGTAACCTCTGCTTCAATAGGTTTCACGACTTCATCCTTCGATGCCATGGCATAAATGATCACGATTATAACAACCCCCAGGATGACGAGAGAGGAAATTAATGTTCTTCGTTTCATATCAATTTTAAAAATATAGTTTTGAGGAAAATATTGGCCGCCATAAAAACAACCCAAAGTAAGCCAATTTGTTGTATTACGGCATTAATATTTTGGTTAAAAAAGTTTAACTATGAATAAAATTAGTTAGACTGTTCACAATATAAATGGTTTAATCAGGTTCATTACTTTTTTAATCATTTCATCTGCCAGATCATATGAATTACCTTCAGCAATGATCCGGACAATCGGTTCAGTATTCGATTTTCTCAAGTGCAACCAGCCATTCTCATCTTCAAATCTTAATCCATCTTCCTCATTAACTTCGTATTCTTTCAGATCTGCTCTTACCTGTTGCAGCAACTCAGGAAAATCTGACTGACTTTTTAATTCAACTTTCCTTTTAAGAATAGTATAATCCGGATAAAGTTTCCTGAGTTCCGAACACGTTTTATCGTTCAGGGCAAGATGGGACAGGAAGAGCGCGATTCCGACCAGTGCATCCCTCCCGTAGTGGAGGGCCGGATAAATTATCCCGCCATTGCCCTCACCTCCTATTACTGCTTCTGCCTCCTTCATCCTCTGTACTACATTAACTTCTCCCACAGCAGAAGCAAAATATTCATTTCCATATCGCTCCGTTATTTCCCTGAGCGCCCGTGTGGATGACAGATTTGATACGGTATTGCCTCCTGTATACTGCAAAATATAATCGGCTACCGATACCAGGGTATACTCTTCGCCAAACATGCTTCCATCTTCACAAACAATAACCAGCCTGTCGACATCCGGATCGACAGCAAACCCCAGGTGAGCCGAATTTTCAATCACAGCCTGTGAAAGAGCAGTGAGATTCCCAGGGACCGGTTCAGGATTATGGCTGAAAATCCCATCGGGATGACAATTTATCTCAACGATATCATCTATCCCCAGGCTTCTTAGAAGTGCTGGTACAGCAACACCTCCCACAGAATTTACTCCGTCTACAACAATCCTGTAATGAGCTTGTTGTATCTTTCCCCGGTCAACCAGTTCAAGATCAAGTATCTTTTGTATATGGGTTTGTAAAAATTCCGTATCGTTAATTATCCTTCCGGCTTTATCATAGGAAACATATTGAAAGGCCCCATCCGAAGCCAAATTCAATACCTCCTCTCCGTCCAGGGCAGATATAAATTCACCCTGGTGGTTTAACAACTTCAGTGCATTCCATTCCACCGGATTGTGGCTTGCGGTAATAATAATTCCGCCCTGAGCCAGCTTTTCTGTCACTGCCATCTCTACAGTTGGCGTAGTAGCCAGTCCGAGAAGAATAACATCTACTCCAAGACCTTTTAGTGTTGATACAACCAGACTTTCAATCATCTCCCCCGATACACGGGCATCCCTGCCCACTACCATTGCAATTTTTTCCTGGTCCGACTGTCTTTTGATCCAGGTACCAAAAGCTGCAGTGAAATTTACAACATCCTGCGGTGTAAGGTTTTCACCCGGTTTCCCGCCAATGGTTCCGCGAATTCCTGATATGGATTTTATCAGTACCATTTTAGTTACTTTCCGTCAACGAGTGCAAAAGTAAGACTATCAATCTAAAATGAACAATATTTTTGCAATTTTGAATCCTGCCAGTGCTTTTATGGCTGCATGCAACAGACCTGGTAAGCATATTCTTATTTAACCTAAGTTACTAGTTACGAGTTGCAAGTTATTAGGTGTCTGAATAACAGCCATATATGAATTAGTAAATGATACGAATTTAATTACTATTTT
>CAYZEZ010000127.1:7421-12651 GCA_964477295.1 uncultured Bacteroides sp.
ATATCATTGACTATTAATACTTTATCCAATACCTAGTACCTATTCCCTATTACCCGGTATCTAGCAACTTGAATTAATTAAGTACACAATATACAGGATCTGCAAAGAAAGTCATGACGATCCTCAAATATATTATCTTTGATAGGCAATTGAAGCTTTTTCGCCGCAAGGCGTCGAGGAATCTTCAATCCTTTATAACTATTTTTTATTGCGCTCACTAACCCTGCTTCAAGCAACGGCGAAGCCAAACAGCGATGCCAATGCGCCCGCAGTATTACTAAGTAAAAAAATCAATTATGAGCAATCCAGGGGATAAAAAAAACCGTAAACATCAGGCCAGCCAAACATCCGGATCCAGTGATGTAAGGCTGAATAAATACATTGCCAATTCAGGGATATGCTCACGCCGGGAGGCAGATGAGTACATAAAAGCAGGGCTGATTTCAATCAATGGAAAGGTGGTGACACAGCTTGGGACAAAGGTATTACCGGGTGATGTTGTTAAATATGATGGAAATCTGCTTAAAAATGAAAAAAAAGTATATATCCTGATGAATAAGCCCAGAGATTATATCACCACTCTCGAAGATCCGAATGCCAAAAAAAAGGTGATTGATATTATAGGTAATAAATGTCCGGAAAGAGTATATCCTGTCGGGCGTTTAGACAGGAATACAACCGGGGTCCTGTTGCTCACCAATGATGGTGATCTTACGCGAAAGCTGACCCACCCTTCTTTCAATAAGAAAAAAATCTATCATGTTTTTCTTGATAAAAACCTGGCCCGGACAGATATGAGTTCCATTTCAAAAGGTATAGAATTGAATGATGGATTTATTAAACCGGATGCCATTGAATATGTTAGTGAATCTGACAGGACCCAGGTTGGCATAGAAATTCACTCGGGAAGGAACCGGATTGTGAGAAGGATGTTTGAACATTTAGGATACAGGGTTAATAAACTTGACAGGGTATATTTTGGAGGACTAACAAAAAAAGGCCTGCAAAGGGGACAATGGAGATACCTAACCCCTAACGAGATTAATTTTCTGAAATCGGGGCGATATGAGTAAAGTGAATATCGAATACCGAACCGGGAATTTTGAATTTAGAAGTCGAACAGACCTGATTTTACTATGAAAATATTCACTCTGTTCATATTAATTTTTCTTTCGGTGCCCGGGCCGGCACAGGCTCTGCTTGAAGGAAAGATCATCGATAAAAATACCAGGAAATCACTTGCGTTTGTTAATATAGTATATAATGACCAGGGATATGGACTGGTTTCAAGCATCGACGGTGAATTTTCCATACCCCTTAGTGAAAATGTATCTTACCTGAAATTCAGCTATCTGGGATATCACACCAAATGGCTCGACCTTACCTCTGCGTTGAAATCAAAAAACCTGACCATTGAACTCGAAAAAAAAACGTACGATATTGAAGAAGTAACCATATTTCCGGGAATAAATCCTGCACACCGGATCATAAAGCTTGCCACAGAAAATCGCAAGCTCAATAATCCGGAAAATATGCATTCATTCTCCTACAGATCATATAATAAAATGTTCTTTACCCTGTTATTCGATACTATTATTGAATCTGTACCTTCAAACGATGTGGATTTATCTGTTCAACTGAATAATGGTCAGGATACCAGCCAGGTGGAACAAGATTCCTCTTTGATTAAAGCAATGGATTTTTTAGAAAAACAGCATCTGTTCCTGATGGAATTTGTCAGTGAAAGAGAATTCCTTCATCCCGATCAGGATAAAGAAACGGTAACAGCTTCCAGGGTCTCCGGGTTTAAAGATCCTTCATTCACCCTGTTGGCGACGCAAATCCAGTCTTTTGCATTCTATAACGACCTGATCATGATCTGGGATAAAAAATATCTCAATCCCATCAGCCCCGGGAGTACCCGTAAATACCTGTTTGTTATTGAAGACACTCTCTTCAATACACGAAACGATACCATTTTTGTTATTTCCTACAAACCATTGAAAAATAAAAACTTTGATGGCCTGAAAGGGACCCTGCACATCAACTCCAACCTATATGCAGTTCAGAATGTAATCGCAGAAGCAGCCGAGCAGAAAACAATATTCAGGATCAGGATACAACAGAAATATGATTGGATAGAAGATACACAGTGGTTCCCGGTCCAGCTTAACACAGATTTCATTATCAGGACAGATGAGATGAAAGCGGAAGGTGTTCCGGTGAGTTTTATCGGAATTGGTAAAAGCTACCTCAGCAATATTTCGTTAAATCCCGAGATAAGCCGCACTATCCTGAACCAGGTTGAAATGAGGGTGGAGGAGGATGCCCATAAAAAACCGGATGAATATTGGGATCAATACCGTATGGTCCCATTAACCTCCAAGGATACCAATACGTATCTCTTCGTTGACAGCATCGGGGAAGAAGCCAATCTTGACCGTTCCATAAAAATAATCGAGACGATTGCCTCCGGTTATATACCATGGAGATTTCTTGACATCGATTATAGAAGCCTGATTCATTATAATCGTTATGAAGGATTTCGTTTTGGGATTGGATTACAAACCAATAACAGTTTGTCGCGATACATCAGGTTAGGGGGTAAATTCGCATATGGTATAAAGGACAAGGACATTAAATATGGTGGTTTCCTTAAAATAATCGCCGATCCGGTTACAGAAACATACCTCCAGGCGAAATACAGTTATGATGTTACGGAAACGGGTGGCTCGCAGTTCATCGACCGGCCATCCATAACCTCATCCGAGGCTTTCAGAATATTCCTGATCGCAGATAAAGATTTAACAGAAGAAAAGGAGATTTCTTTGGGATCGGCCCTGATACCTTATACCCGTTTTCAAGTTTACCTGAGTCAATCTACCAAAAAAATTACATCCGATTACAGGTATTCAATGAATAACGAACCAAGCGACCTGTTTCATTTTACTGAATTGGGTGTAAAGCTTCGTTATGCATATAAGGAAAAATTTATTGAAACACCCAGGGGAAATCGTATTTCAACAGGCACAGTCTATCCCATCATCCAGGCTAATATTGTCAGGGGATTACCTCAACTCGATGGCGATTTCGAATACTTAAAACTCGAAGGAAAGGCTTCCAAGACATTTATTACCAGGTCATTTGGTGAAACTAAAATTTCACTTTCAGGTGGTGTGGTGAATCAGCCCATACCTTACACAAACCTGTTTAACGGGCATGGAAGCTACGGTGTTTTCACGATTGAGTCAGAGAACAGTTTTGCTACCATGCGAATGAATGAATTTATTATGGATCGTTTTGCAGCTGTATTTTTCCAGCAGGATTTTGGGAAACTTCTTTTTAAGCGGGAAAAGTTTCAACCGGGTATTGTGATTGCCACTCATGCCGGTTACGGTGAACTTATACACACGGAAAATCATGAAGGTATTGATATCCAATCAATGGACAAAGGTTATTTTGAATCGGGTTTGCTGATTAAAAACCTCCTGAACCAATGGTTTATTGGCTATGGACTTGGTGTATTTTACAGGTACGGTCCTTACTCATTAACCAAAACAATTGATAATTTTGCATTCAAGTTCACAATCAGCATTAATTTGTAGCAGAATGTCATCCTGAACTCGTTTCAGGATCTGTAAGAAATAAATTTTAATCCCGAATCAAGTTCGGGATGACCTTAATTACCATGGAGCATAAATCCGGTTTCGTAAATATCATTGGAAATCCCAACGTAGGGAAGTCGACCCTCATGAATGCCATGATCGGTGAGAAGCTTTCAATTATTACCTCCAAGTCGCAGACCACAAGGCACCGGATCATGGGAATTGTGAACAGCGATGATTTCCAGATAGTATACTCCGATACACCGGGCATCATTAAGCCAGGATATAAATTGCAGGAGTACATGCTCCGCTTTGTCATGTCGGCCCTGTCGGATGCGGATATCATTCTGTATGTGACTGATATTTATGAAACCATTGACAAAAACCAGGACTTCCTGGATAACCTTTCACAAGTTAAAACGCCGATCCTTCTACTGCTCAATAAGATCGATCTGAGTAATGAGGAGAAAGTAAATCAATTGATTGAAAAATGGAAAAATATCTTGCCTGATGCGGAGGTCATTCCGATTTCAGCCCTCAACAATTTTAACCTGGAAAAAGTTTTCGACCTGATCCTTGATAATCTGCCTGTCAGCCCTGCCTTCTATCCGAAGGATGAATTAACCGATAAATCAGAGAGATTTTTCTGTGCTGAGATAATCCGGGAGAAAATTTTACTCAACTACCAGAAAGAAATTCCTTATTCTGTTGAAGTAGCTGTTGACTCATTCCAGGATACTGAGAAATTGTTAAGAATTAGCTGCATCATTTATGTGGTACGTGAGTCTCAGAAAGGAATCATTATCGGCCATCAGGGGAAGGCTTTGAAAAAAACAGGGATACTGGCAAGAGAAGATATGGAAGATTTTTTCGGGAAAAAGGTATTCCTCGAGATGACCGTAAAGGTCAAGAAGGACTGGCGGAACGATATCAGGTCATTAAGGCATTTTGGATATCATAAACCGTGAAGTGTGACGAGTAATGAGTGACGCCATGGGTGGGTGTGATGGTAGGGTATGGGCATGAATTTATTTAATTATTATGGGAAACATTGTAGCAATAGTAGGACGCCCGAATGTTGGCAAGTCGACTCTTTTTAACCGGCTTACCGAATCAAGAGAAGCTATTGTTGACCAGGTTAGCGGGGTAACACGCGACCGTCATTATGGGAAGTCTGAATGGAATGGTAAAGAATTTTCTGTAATTGATACAGGGGGGCTGGTTGAAAAATCGGGGGATGTCTTTGAGATGGAGATAAGAAAGCAGGTCATGATTGCCATCGAAGAGGCAGATGTAATTCTATTCCTTGTTGATGTTGAAATTGGTATTACTGACCTGGATGAAGCAGTAACGGCACTTTTAAGAAAAGTTAAAAAACCCGTCTTCCTGGTTGTCAATAAGGTAGATATTAACCAGCGGCTTGATGACACACATGAGTTTTACAGGCTGGGATTGGGTGAACTTTACCCTATCTCTTCCATCAATGGGAGTGGTACAGGTGACCTGCTGGATGCAGTGGTGAAATCTTTTCGTGCAGACCGTGTGGCAATTGAGGAGGAAATTCCAAGGTTCGCAGTGGTGGGACGGCCTAATGTGGGAAAATCAACCCTGATCAACTCCCTTAT
>CAYZEZ010000128.1:0-12648 GCA_964477295.1 uncultured Bacteroides sp.
TTACAGGAGAGGAGGAGTTGATCCCCATGCCGCCTGCAGTGGAAACGGCAGCATTATTGCAAATTGTATTATTGGTCATGATGGCATCTGAATTGTTCAGATAGATGCCGCCATATCCTGATCCTGCTTCATTATTGCAAATAATATTCCCTGTCAGTACAGGATAGGAGGTATTGTTATAGATTCCTCCTGCCATCGAACTGCTATAATTATTTGTAATGATATTGTTGACCGCATATAAGGAGGAGGATTGAGTATATATCCCTCCTCCGTGTGAAGATGCACTATTGTATGAAACTGTATTTCTTATCAGCGTGAATTCTGCGCCACCCCAGAATGCGATGCCGGCTCCGCTGGAGGTTGATGCGTTGTGGCTGATAATATTGTTAACCAGGGTAATATGGCCACCCTGTCCGAATACTCCTCCACCGATTAATGCGTTGTTATTCCTGATCAGGCAATCTTCAACAGTGAAATATGCACCATTCGTTCCAATGGCACCACCATCATCGGCATAATTATCCGTAAAATGACATTGATCTATTACAATCCTGCTAAAATTATCAACCAGGACAGCCCCTCCCCATTTCCCTCTCGATTCAACTTCATCAACAGCTTTGGCATACTGGAATTTACAGCGAACCAACTTAGAGGTATCATTATCATCCATATTTACTGGCCAGTAATTGATAAAGTCAATTCCACTCCAGCTGCCATCGGGGCCGGTGAGATCATTATAGAATGTTGAGGGGTCATCGGATGTAAACAGGATGGTATCGTTTGTCTCACCAATGGCGATGATCGTACCTTCAACAAGCAACCTGTAATAACCTGTGAACCTTACCTCCACACCGGGTTCGATGATAAGAGTTTCATCGTCAGGTATGGTAATGTGACCGTTCACAATGAATGGAGAACCTGTTTTCGCCCATGTTCCTGAAACATCTCCACCGTTTACCTGTGTATCTGCTATAAGATTGGCACTCAGAAACAGAAAATAAAGGAGTGCCCCGAGTTGCATTATTTTCTTCATGGCTGATCAATTTAAGTTATCACCTCCCAGCTTACTGGCAGGATTATATGTTATCAATTGCAAGGTGGTTATCCAGAACCTGACACCAAGCAATCTTAGAAAACTATTCAATAATCAATTTTCCTCTGTATAAACTGTCACCCCGTAATTCAATGATATAGTATCCTTTCTCCAGGTTATCCCTGTTCAGGACAAACTCCGGTTCATTTACTTCTAATGATCTAACCACCTTTCCGGACAGGTCGATGATATTCAACCGGTATGATTTATTTTCGGGATTAGTGAACCGGATTGTGGTGGATTCACTGCAAGGGTTCGGGATGATTTTAATATTTCCAAAAGCGTCCGAAGCCCTGATGCCTGATGCCTGCAGCCTGTTGTCTTCCAGGTTGGATATTGAATGGCTGTAGGGACCTGCCCCGGCTTTGGTCCCGCCGGAAGCATCACATTCTTCCGCCTTGACTCCTGCAATACGATAATAGTATCTTGTTTCAAGCACGTTCGGATCATTATCTGTATAGGCATCCAGTCCCCCTGAGATCGTATCGAACGGTTCAAGTTCTGTGGAATCGGTTCCCTTGTAAAGAATATATGAATCAAAACTGATCGGTGTGCCTTCAATCTGGTAAAGTTTCCAGCTCAGGTTGACACCCACATCTGCTCCGTTATACTGAAGGAAAAGGGTCTTATGATATTGACTATTGTCAGACTCATTGCCGCATGTGTCCACCGCAGAAATCTTGTAAAGGTATTGCTGCTGTTCGGGTACCGCAACCATGTCGACAAACAGGCTCAGAGCGGCTGCCGGTACATTTCCTATTTGGGTGTAAACTCCTGACACATTGGTTTCACGATAGATATTGTAGGAGTCAATCCCCATGTCCGGGGTATTTTCCCATACCACCATGTTTTTCCCTGACTTCTCGTCGATAGTTACCAGGCAAATCTCCTCGTCTTCGAACGGATAGGCTACATAAACAGTGTTATCAGTTATTCCGGAGATACAGCCGTTTTCTGAAACCTCCAGGGAAACTGTTTTGTTACCACCTGTTGTCCAGTTAACATCCAATGGACCCTGTCCTGATCCGGATTGAATCGAGCCTCCATCCAAAGACCAGTTGAAGTTTGCATCACCGGTTGCATTCCCGTTGTAAGCTACCGCGACAAGTCCGTCAGAACAGACGGCATCCTCGATAGTAAACAGGGAGGTAGGTACCTGGAATATATCAAATGAAACTCTTGTTGTATCTGAGTGACAACCATCCTGTATCACAGAGAGGCTTACGTTTTTTGATCCAATGGCAGGCCATTCAACAGTCAGTGGTCCCTGGCCGGATCCGGATACAATGGAACCTTCATCCAATTCCCAGGCATAACTTGCTTCGGGCAATCCTGAACCTGTATAAGTGATCAGGTTTGTTTCATCTTCACATATGGAATCGTCGAGGACGAATGATGAAGCAGGCACCGGAAAGACAGTCACCATCTCATCATCTGAATTGACACATCCGTTTACATCTGTTACGGTTACTGAATAAGTATTTGTAGCAGAGACTTTTATGGTCTGTCCCGTTTCTAAAGTAGACCATAAATATTCGGAAAATCCTGTACCGGCATCGAGGACCAGTGTGTCGCCTTCACAGATTTTATTAGAGTCAGCGAAAGCGATGGCAATTACAGGCAGTTCATGATTATAAGTAAGGGTAACGCTGTCCTGCAGGCTGCATGCTTTGCTGTCCTCCAGTGACAGGTAATATTTGCCTTCTTTAAGTGCTGTGATATCTTCAGTAAATGCACTGAACAGATCAGGCCCGGTCCATGAATAGGAGTAATATGCAGTACCTCCGGTAACCGTCAGGTCGATCTCACCATCACTTCCTCCAATGCAATTTATATTGGTTGCTCCAAAAGATACTTCCAGGAGGTCCGGCTCGGTTACTACAGTGGTTCCTTCAGCAGTGAAGCCTTGTGTATCGGTGACTGTTACTAAATATGTTCCTGCCGTGATATTTACCAGGTCCTCCCTCGTGGAATCATTGGACCAGTCAAATGTAAATGGCGGGAAACCGTTTGTCACGATCAGGTCTACTGCTCCGTCCGAAAATCCATTACATGAAACGTTGGTTGGTATGTAGGCTATGGAAATCCCAAGGTCAGCTACCGAATACCAGCTCTCATGTCCCTGGACCATATCATCGTCGCCATCTGCTGTTGCGTCGTATGCAGTCACAGCTATCTCTTCGTAAAGTGTCACACCTTCAGGTATCGTGTAAACAGTATCATTCCCCACGTCAATTACATTTGAATAAGAATAACCGGTGGGTGATCCATAATATATTTTGTATCCGGCAACATCTGTCTCCGGATTGGGCTTCCACCTGAGATAGATACCTCCGGGTTTGTATTGTTTGATTACCTGTGCGGGTGGAGTTATCGGGGCAGTGAGGATGAACGCACTTTCCCATGGATCATAAAGTACTTCATTAATATCCTGGAAATTATCATAATAATCATGAATTTTAGCTTGTATCTCGCTCTCAACCGCAGTATTCCACCAGTTGCTAACTGCATTCAGTTCCCATCCTGCCATCTTTGACCAGCCTGAGTTTATTGCAATGTCATAGGGCTTATTATTGATTAAATTGTTATTTAATATATCTGCAACTACGCCGACAATTCCTCCGGCGTCATCCGAGTCGAAACCTTCATTATCAATTATGGTATTGTATTCTATTGTCACATCAGTGGATAACCAGGGTGATGCAATAAGGGCTCCTCCAACCCTGTGGGGATATGTCGAATTATCCTTACCCCTGGCTGTGTTCATGTAAAAAGTATTGTACGCAATATAAAAAGGACCCCCTCCCGGATTATCAGAAAGGTTAAAACCTCCGCCGGCATCCCCGCCTGCACCGTTATAGCTTTGGGCGGAATTGTTATAAAATATATTATTTACTACCTGCACCTTTTCGCTCATCTCCATATAAATTCCACCGGAAGCCCCATAAATGGCCCATGACTGATTTGACAAGAAAAGATTGTTACGGATCCTGATGCTGTCAGAATAGGTTACTTTTAATCCGGCCCCTGAACTTTGGTCCTCAGTATAATTATGAATGAAAACACAATGGTCTATGCAGGGTCCGGACAGGTTGGCTGTAACACCCGGACCGGCATATTCTATAATACAATATTCCAGGATACAGCCAGAGATATAATCCCCGCCGGCATTATATTCAGCATCGGTACTTGCATTATTGAAAGATATCCCTGCCCAGTCGCCCGGTGAGGGAGTCCCGCTATTGCTGGTAAATAATATCCTGGCCCCAGGCGTACCCCTGGCAACCAGGATGCCTGCAACCTGGATATAAAAGTCAGCATTAAATTTCACAATAACACCGGGTTCAATAGTAAGGGTTACGCCAGGATTGAGAAGAACTGATGCGGTAACAATATATGGGCTACCCGCAACATTCCATGTTATATCAGTACTGATTATCCCGCCCACATCGGTTGCATGCAACGCTGAAGGAGAAATTAATATACACAGCACAAGGCTCAGTAATTTCAAAGTTTTTTTCATTGTATTTAAGGATTTAAATGTACAGATGTTTCATATTCAATTCTTTACGAAATGTTAGATAAGTCTGATCTATCTGACTGAAATACAGCAGGATAAGTTAGAAAATTTATGCGGTTTTATCAAAATATTTTGACGAACCTGCAATAAACCTCTGCTGATCCGTCCGGACGCAATGTCGACCGTTCCGGCAAATGGTCAGGTTTGAGGGAGCATGTTATTCAATGATCAATTTGCTCCTGAACAATTTTTCACCTCGCAATTCAATGGTAAAATACCCTCTCTCCAGTTTGTCCCTGTAAAGCCTGAACTCCGGAGAATTTACTTCAGCCGACTTTACAATTTTGCCGGAAAGATCGAATATCCTTAACAGGTATGGTTTATTTTCCGGATTATTAAATCGAATCGTGGAATAATCACTTAATGGATTCGGGATAATTTCAAGTCCCTTAATATCAGGCATGTCTTCGATGCCTGTCGTCTGCAACCTGTTGTCTTCAGTGTTTGACAGGGCATGGGAGTAGGGGCCTGCACCGGCTTTCTTGCCATCACCGGTTGCCAGGCAATCTTCCGGCCGCTGGACGGCGACCCTGTAATAGTACAGCTCATTTTCCGGGTTCGGATCTGTGTATGCAGTGGTGCTGCTTGCCATGGAATGAATATTTGTGAAATTACTCTCGGTCAGGCTTCTGTATATATAAAAGGTACCATAAGTGAATCCGTAATAATGATCCCAGGCGAGTTGGGTGGCGCCTGTTGTAAGGTTTGTGGTTGTTAATAAGTGTATCGTCTTGTGGGGCTTACAGAGTACAATATCTGATTCAAAGCCTTCGCCATCGAGGGCAGTGATTTTATAGATATAGGCCTGAAGGGTGGGATCTGCATCTGTGTCAATGAAAATACTCAGTTCACCGGAAGATACATTCCCTATGGGTTCATACTCACCGGCAACAATGCTTTCTCTGAAAACATTGAAAGAGGCAATGGGGGCAATCCCCTTCTTTTCCCAAACGATTAAGTTTTTCCCGCTTTCTACGTCAACGGTGACCATGCAGATCTGTGGGGCCACAAACAGGGTGATGGCTTCCGATACTGTCTCCCCGCAAACATTGCCGGCAGAGCAATAATAGATTCCTTCATCTTCATAAGCCATGGCACTGATCCTGTATTCCGGCCTGTCTGCTTCAGGAATCCATTCCCCGTTTTTCATCCATGAATAAAAGACCGGTTCGGTTCCCCTGCCGTGGATCTCAAGTTTCAGGCTGGCATCTTCTTTTACCCACTGGCTTTCGGTTTGGAGCAATATTTCCGGGGGAGCATTCACTTCCAGGGTTACATTATTGCTGATCAGCAGCCCGTAGCCATTATAAAGAACACAGATATAATCTGCTTTATCATCCAGACTTACTGAGTCTAATATCAGGACATTGGTATCAGCATCCAGGATCTCCTCCCCATCCTTTAACCACTGGAAAAGGGCTTTGCCTTCGACCTCGACTGAGAACTCTACTGTATCGCCCACACATGCGAAGTGGTTATTAGGTTCCCGGATAATATGAACGGGCTCACCCTGGTTCTCAAAGGCTCCGATATCAATCATCTGCTGGTTATACCTGCGCTTGCCTGCAATATCCTTATCGGGAATTCCCAGGATCTGCTGACTCTCAGGAAATCCTTTGTTAATATTTGAAGAATAATCTGTAAGGGACCAGTCAGCCGCAAGGGCATCATATCCGGGACCGGCTCCCTGGGTGGGATTTTTAAATACAGGATCGGCATCGATATTTCCAATGTATTCTCCTTTATAATCCGTAAACCACCAGGGTGTTATACTTTCTCTTCCCCCTTCAATATTGTTATGATAAAAATTAACATCTTCCATGGAGGCTATAGGGACAAATTTACCTTCTGTGACCGGATTGACGTTGCCCCAGAAAACTGAATTGAATATATCAGGAATGGATTTATATAATACCATACCTCCTCCCTCCAGGGTGGCCAGATTATTGCATACTGTATTGTTGTAAAACAGGGGTTCTGCATCATCCAGGTATAAACCGCCGCCATTGGAGGCATAATTATTACAGATGACATTGTTAACCAGGATAGGATTTGCATAGACTATCCTGATACCTCCGCCAAAAGATAATTCAGTTTTTCGCTTTGCCGTGTTGTTAAAAATATAATTGTTTATTATCCTGGGACCTGAGTTGTTACTGATCAGCAATCCCCCTCCCTCATTCATAGCAAAATTCCTGTAAATCAAGTTGTTGTGTATATAGGGATGCGAAAACATATCAATCTGGATCCCTCCTCCCATAAAGGCCATATTGTATTGGATTGTACAATTGGATATTTCGATATTTGAGAAATACCGGATGCAGACAGCACCTCCGTGAGGGGCGTCCCAATCTGTCGACATGTTCTTGGCATATTGAATAGTACAATAATGAAGTCTGGATGTATCATTATCATTCATGATCGCATTGGCTCCGAACTGGCTGTTATCGAATACAATGCCTCCCCAGCTGCCATCATCGGTTGTATCATTGGCAAAGCCGGTAGTATCCTTCACCGAAAATGTAATAGGGAATGTGCCAGATCCGATGGCCTTGATCGTTCCAATCACTTCCAACCTGTAATGGCCCTGGAACTCGACATAAGTCCCCGGCGCAATATTCAGGGTTACACTGTCCATAATAACAATATCACTTTCAACTTTTACTGTATCGGCAATCCAGGTAGTGTTTTCTTTAATGGTATCAGAGACGTCAAATGATCCCAGTAGTTTTTCATAGGCACCAATATCAATAATTCCGTGTGCGATCCTCGGAGTTCCTCTGAGATCGATTTCAATATGAAGTTTGTCCAGGATATTATTATATCCCATGTTAATGGCCGGACTGGAAGATTCAACTGCAAAGTCGGCATCCAAACCATCGGCTGCCAGTCCTGATTCAAGCGATGGCTTGATAAATTGTGGACCATCCGTGATGATATGGGCGGAATGCCCCAGGTAATTGTCAATGCTATCCGTTCCCCCCTCAATGATGCAATTGTAGAAATTAGGAGTAGCGGTTGAACTGGCGACAACTATCTGGCTGGGAATAAAAGTATCCCAAAAGGTATTGCCCCAGATTATATTATTATAGAAATCAGCATTGCACAGTCCCCAGAAATCTAATCCGCCAGCCCATCCGGCGTGGTTATAACAAACAGTGTTGTTATGAAATTCCGGCCAGGATACATCTATTTTGAAAGCCCCGCCTGCTACCTTAGCGTAGTTATTAACAATCAGGTTCCCTATGATCCTGTCCCTGGAATTGGTCAGATGGATAGCCCCGCCAAAATTAGTTGCCGAGTTATTACTGAATGTGCAATTTATAATTGAGCTTCTGGTATTATCGCATAGTACTGCTCCGCCATTGAAACTTGTATTTTTATAAAACAGGCAATTATAAATAAGTGGTCTTACTTTATAAGTGACATGGATGGCGCCACCTTCAAATGCCGAATTATTAATGAATGAGCAATGAAATATTCCGGGTTCGATATCTCCTTCCATAAAAATTGCTCCGCCTCTTGTCCGTGAGCTATTATTAGTAAATAAACAATTATTCAGTATTACAAGGCCAAATTGCCTCATTGTAATAGCTCCTCCTGGAAAAACAGCATCTTCAAGGATCGATTTGCTGTATTCAAAACGGCAAAACTGGAAAAAGGTAGTATCGGCCTCCCACATGAAATAATCTGAATTGTCTATCTTGATCCCGTTCCATCCGCCGTCTCCAACAGTCACATCGTGGAATCCGAGGGTGTCATTGACTGTAAAAAAAATTGAGTCCGAAGGGGTTCCCCTGGCTACAATGTTGCCTTTTACATTAATCTTATAATGACCCTGGAATTCAATTACTGTCCCCGGTTCAATGATAAGGGTTGTGGTATAGTCGATGGTCAAATCTTTTATGATATGAACCGTATCGGACCAGGTTGTGCTTTCACAGATAGTATCGACGGTAATTTCAGTAACCTGCGAAAATGAATATGCGGTTAGCAGAGTAGAAATCGCGAAAATGGTAATGGTTTTTTTCATGACTGGGTTTTTTATTGTGTTTTTCTATAACAAGATACAAAAAAACCTGCGGTGATTGTTGCAGTTTTCCATCAATAAGTTTACTTTCCGAGGAGATTAATTCGCCGCTGCATCGCTTGCTTTGCAAACAATGAAAGAAGGCGGTTCATTTAATATCCTCTTCGTTTTTATTCAATCACGATCCGGCCCCTGTATATTCGTTCGCCCCTGAGCTCGATCAGGTAGAGCCCTTTCTCGAGGTTTTCCTTTTGCAGGATGAAGGTGGAGGTGGTGATGTTGTCGATTGACCTGACGGCCTTTCCCGACAGATCCATGATCACCAGCCTGTATTCTTTTTCTTCCTGGTTCGGGAATACGACGGTGGTGCTGCTGTTGAACGGGTTGGGGTAGACCATGATGGGCTGGGTGCTGTAACGCCGGTAGCCGGTCGGTTCCGCCACATCGTTGATGGTAACCGTAAAGGTGTTTTCGATAAAGTTGTCGTATTTGTCAATACACCTGACCCGGATCGAATAGCTGTCCTGCGTCTCAAAATCAAAATAATCTGCAGCCACCAGCAGGTCACTGATCAGTGTAAAAGCCCCGTTACCATCATCCCCTTCTCCCGGGACGAGCTGGTAGGTATGCGAATCGAGCGTATCACGATCGATGGTTGTCAGCCTGCCGATGAGGGCACCGATCATGTTGTTCTCATCGATGGAGTGGTTCGACAGCATAATGGTATCGGGTGGTGCCTGCCCGGCCTGCAACCGGTTGTCGTCGACGTTCGACAGGGCATGGCTGTAAGGTCCTGAGTCCGCTTTTTTTCCTCCTCCTGTGGGGATACAGGGATCAGGTTTTTCGACCGACACACGGTAGTAAACTTCAAGGTCCCCTGCATCTGTTTCGGTCCAGGACTGAAGTGAGCTGGGCATGTAATCGACGATGGTGAAATTGGATTTGGTAGTACTCCTGTAAATGCTATAGGTCTGGTAATCAAATCCAAAGTACCTGTCCCACAGGAGCTGTGTGGAGTTCAGCTCGGGATTGGTAGAGACCAGCAGGTGGATGGTTTTATGAGGTTTGCACAGTTCCAGCGGGGTTTCATATCCTGAGGTGTCGATGCCGGTAATTTTATATATGTATGCCCGTTTGGTAGGATCGGCAGTGGTGTCTTCCCAGACACTCAGTTTGCTTGAAGGTACGGTAGCCATCATGTCATAGATCCCTGCAGCAGTGCTTTCCCGGTAAATATTGTATGCAGAGAGTGGGGCAGAGGTTTTTTTCTCCCAGACCACCAGGTTGTTTCCCGTGATCGTACTCACGGTAACCATACAGAGCTGGGGAGCGACGTTCAGATAAACCTTGTCGGTGCTATCCGTTCCACAGGTGTTCTGGATATAGCAATGATAAATACCTTCATCCTCATAATTCAGGTTGTTAATAATTAATTCAGGAGAGACTTCATACGGGATAATAGCCTGATCTTTTTTCCACAGGTAGGCAAGGTTGCTGCCTTTTGCGTATGTTCGCAACGTTACCGGTTTGCCTGTTTCAGCCCAGAGATCCGAGGGTTCAAGGATAAATTCAGGTTTTTCGATGACCAGCAGGTACGCCGGATTGCTCGACAGGGTTCCATACATATTGGTCATGATACACTGATAGTTCCCCTGGTCAGATAATCCAAGGTTTTTGATTTTCAACTTTGGGGTGACGGCACCGGGAATATCGATGCCAGCTTTCTGCCATTGATAAAATACATCATCGGATGCCCTGGCAGAAAATTCAACCGAATCAAATTCACATTTGATATAATTCACAGGATGCTTTGTTATGCTGAACATGGTCCCCGCATTTTCAATTGCCCCCAGGTCAATCGCCTGGTTCAGTATCCTGGGTTTGCCTTCAAAATCTAATAACGGTGGAATATAGATTTCAGGATCGTCAAGCCCTGCATTGATTGCAGGAGATGTAGAGAGCAGTGACCAATCGGCATCCGTTGCATCATATGCTGCCCCTGCTCCGGGGGTGGGACTGGCAAAGTATGGGATTGTATCCATGATATTCTCAACAATTCCCTTGAAATTTTCCTTATAAATACTGGAATCCCCTCCAGTGAAAATATTGTTTCTTATTTCTGAAAGATTCTCCCCGTATGTATAAGTATCCCAGTAATCATCACCAGATCCTTCGTTTCCCCAAAATATATTATTGATCAGGGTGGCGTTGCACCTGTCTGAAAGATAAATGGAACTGTTTCCTACTGTCAGGTTGTTGGCAATGGTGTTATTGATCAGAACAGGGTTGCTGGTACTGGTAACCATCATGGCATTGACTCCATTCTGCGGACCGTATGGTGAATAGGTGGTGGTGTTATTACAGATGATGTTATTCACAAAGGTTGGTTCACTGCTTCCCGAGATTAATATCGGGAGCCCGACATTGTTTCTGAATATATTCCCGGTAATCAGAGGATTGGAATACTCAATATCAATACCAGTTCCCATCCGGACTTCATTGTATTCAAAAATATTGTTTTCAATAATGGCTGAAGATTGACAGTAAATCGGTTCCGCATTGTTGTGATGGAAACGATTATTTTTGATCAGGGGCACAGAAAATTGTTTGATGGAAATAATGGCGGGAAAACCATAAGGGAACAATCCCATATGATTAAAGAATTCGCAGTTGCTGATAGTGGGATTGCAGAGTTCAATTATAATCGCTGTCCCATAATCACAATAATTCTCGGTAAACCAGCAATGGTCAACGGTCACCGCTGACCAGTCTGATATCAATATGGCACCATGATCAAAGTAATCAATATTTTTTACATGATTGATATTACAATAGCTCAGGAATGAACTGTCATTCCCGGGATTAATGGATCCAAAGGTAATTCCTTCCCAGCATCCCTCTTCTGCCTGCAAATTGATAAAACCGTTGGTATCGGCGACAGTGAAAGTTATTCTGGCCGTTTCCCGTCCAATGGCCTCAATACTTCCCCTTACATCTAATTTTAAGTACCCTTCCATAGCCACATATGTGCCGGGAGCGATCGTAAGCTTTACTCCATCATTGATTGTAATACTGCTCTCAACATTTACAGTATCGGCAATCCAGCAGGTGTCGGATGAAATAATTCCACCTGCTGTTATCGATTCTTTGTGATACTCGTACGGTCCAATATCGATAATGCCGTGACTTATCCTGGGGTTCCCGTCCAGGTCAGTGGCCGGGTATTTTCCCGGGTGGAGATATTCCCCTGCATTGATGCACGGAGAATTTGCTGAGATATGCAAATTTTCCGTTACGGGATCAATAAACAATGGATCCTCCTTTATGTTATTTATGAATTCACCGTTAAACGGGATATTGTTCCATCTTTTGATCCCGTTGATGCTGTCCTGTACCACGCAATTTCGAACCGACAGATAGGTGTCCGGATCATAAATCCTGATCTGGGCCTCTGTATTTCCCCACAGGATGCAATTCCTGATCACTGGTTCAGAGCGTTCTACAATGATTCCTGTTCCATTGTTTATAAATATAGTATTGGTTGCTTTAAAATCAGAGTTAATGGCATATATCCCCGTGAGCCACGCACCGGCATGGTTGGTGATTATGCAATTCAGAAAATGTGCATCTGAATTGGTAAGCTTTGCACCAAAATAGGAGTTGTGATCCAACAGGCAATTTTCAACAATGATATTCGAATTTTCCGAGACAATGCCGTTCCCCTCATTATCAGCAATAGTAGTATTTTTAATTTCAATGTCAGAGTTTTTGATAAACAGGGCCTGACCCTGACCAATTCCATGTTTCCCTTTTGTAAATATACAATTAGAAAGGGTTACAAATGAGTTGTTGTAAACGCCAATGGCTCCTATATTGTAAGGCATTATAGAGGTGTTCACGTACTCAAATTCGCAATAATCAAACAGGGAGGTATGAGTGGCCTCT
>CAYZEZ010000129.1:0-9997 GCA_964477295.1 uncultured Bacteroides sp.
TTCCCAGATCAGGTTTATCTCGTCTGCGGCTCCTTTGTTAGCGGTAAGGTGCATTGTCTTATGAGAAGTACTGTAAAAAGATTCATTCCCGCATGTATCAACCGTTGTTATGACATACCTGTCGGATTGTTGCCTTGGTCTGGAAGAAGTGTCGACAAACACAGTTAGTTCACCATAATCCACGCTACCGAGGAGTTTTTTCTCCAGGGCAAGTACCTTATATACATTATAGTATTCAGTACCCTTGTCGGCTGTTTTTTTCCATACAACCAGGTTTTTTCTTTCCACCGGGTCAAAGGTCACCACACCGATCTTCTCGTCCCATGGATACTGAACTTCGATTTCAATAGAATCCATTTTATGGCATCCGAACCGGTCATAAACAGTTGTCCTGAAAAATCCGCTGGTATCAATCTCAACGATTGACGTATCCTTACTAATCCTGTCCCAGGTATACAGGTAATCAGATACCTTGTCATCATTCAGCAGCTCAACCGATACCCCAACTGTTTCACCCTTGCATAAAATGGGCGATCTGTCGGTTTTTATTTCAAAGTTTGGAAGGTCTGTCACATTGAGGTAAATGCTATCCCGGGCTTCATCCATACATAAATTTCTGACGATAACACTATAATACCCTGGCAGTGTTGCCGTTATAGCAGGGTCTCCTGATCCTGTATTCCATATATAGCCGAAACTGTTTCCTGCATCCAGTATGGTTTCTTCTCCGTCACAGATCCGGCGTTGTCTGGGCAGGTCAACGTAAACATCTTTACAACCACCGGAAGATGTTTTTATAATGGTTCCATTGTCCCCTACGGCCCATCCATTATTTTTATCCACAAAATAAATGTCATCCAGATTCTCTGTGGTTGATTGTGACAGCTCATGCCAGGTTAGTCCTCCATCAAGGGTATGAATAATAAGGCCATCCTGTCCTGCAATCCATCCTGAAAGGGAATCGATAAAGAATATTTGGTTGAAGTATTTTGGAATATCCAGAGGTATTTGCACCCAGTTATTTCCACCATCTATTGTCCGCAACAGGGTTCCATCTGAGCCAACTACCATTCCGGTATTTTCATTTAAAAAACACACAGAGTTGAGATGGGCGAATTGAGTCGGTGTAAACTGGACAGCCCACGATACTCCACCATCTGTAGATTTGAGTACGATGCCTTCCTGTCCTACTACCCATCCTGTTGTGTCATTCACGAAGAATACATCGCTGAACGTTTTTCCAGATCCCACTGTTACAATACTCCAATTATCACCTCCATTTTCTGTCCGGGCTATCGTACTCCCTCCTGCTGTGGCCCAGCCTTTATTGTTGTTGACGAAGAAGACACTGACAAACCATTCACCGGTACCTGTGGAGATGGCATCCCATGATGTGCCACCATCCTCCGTTTTATAAATGTATCCACCGCTGGTGGCAATCCAGCCATGATTCTCATCCGTAAAGAATATATCATAATGAGGTTCGGAGGGCGTTAGATGAATTTTCGGCATGGTATCCCAGGTTTCCCCTGCATTTGTTGTTTTGAGGATAGTCCCTTCATCACCTACGACCCATCCTGTAGATTCTTCAATAAAAAACACAGAATTGTAATTTGTTGCAGAGGGTGAAGGTTGTGCATTCCAGCCATCAAGTGTGCTGAGGATAGTTCCGTTTTCACCCACTACCCAACCTTTATTGCGCGAAATGAAGAAGACGTCGTTAAGGGTTTCTTCTGTCCGGGAAATTTGCGCCACCCAGTTTGTCCCGCCGTCAACCGTCTTGAATATCTTTCCCTGATAGCCGACAGCCCAGCCAATTTCCGGAGTTATAAAGTACAGATCGAGTATGGAGCCTTCAGACTGAATGACCTGTTCCGTCCATGTTATTCCGCCGTTTTCCGTATGCATAAGAACGCCGTCCCAACCAAGCAACCAGCCAATTTTGTCATTGAAAAAGAAGATATTGTGAAAATGTTTATCCGCATCGAATGGAATTCTTTCCCATGATTGGCCGCCATCACTGGTCATGATAACAAGATTGTACCCAACGGCAAAACCTGTGTTTTCATTAATAAAATATATTTCATTAAACCAGTCAAGGTCTTCAGAGTAAAGCCAATCCCATGATATGCCTCCATCCGAGGTACGTAATAAAATATATTCACCTGTTGCGAAACCGTTTAAGGAATCGAGGAAGAATACACTTTCCAGCCAGTTACTTGATCCAAATCCCTGTGGTATCCAGTTTTTTCTATCCGAAGTATGCAAAATAGTGCCGCCGGAACCGACGATCCAGCCATGGTTCTTATCCGGGAAATGTATACCGTAAAGATGGTTGAGTGTCCCGGAACTCATCGGTTCCCAGGTCATCCCGTTGCTGTTGCTGAACAGGAGGGTACCGTCAAA
The DNA here is from genome assembly GCA_964477295.1 of uncultured Bacteroides sp. Lineage (GTDB taxonomy): Bacteria > Bacteroidota > Bacteroidia > Bacteroidales > SM23-62 > CAYZEZ01. The sequence goes on from CAYZEZ010000129.1 coordinate 2,407, forward strand.
ACCAATGGCAAAACCATTTCCTTCATTATTAAATGTGATACCTCTTAAGGAATTAACTACTCCTGAAGATTGCAGGTGCCACTGGTTGGCAAGGGTATAGGGCTCGATGAATTTTCCTAATTGTCCGGGAATAGCGGGGTCCAGAACATTCCATTCACTGTTGTACAGATTGGTGCCAGCAGATCGGATCCAGTTCGTCTGGCCCCTTAAAATGGATGCTTTACGCCTAAGTCTCTTTCCCTTTGTAGCATCAGCCATCCCTGCCACTTCCCATCCCGTCCCGGGATCATCTAAAGCCACCCCGATCTGATCCACGATTCGATACTTTGTGCCACCTGCGTAGATTCTTACGAGGGCGATTGCATCGTTTCCATCGAAACTGGTAACTTCTGACCATACCGAATCGACAACGCTTGCTGAATCGATTTTGGTAAAATCAAAACCTTCATTAACAATCAGATAAAAGTCATTGCTTGCGAGTGTATCCTTCAAGGGCAAAGGAGTGGACCAATCGCTTCCGTCTGTCGTATACATAAGCCCAAAATCATGGAGCCAGATGGTGTAATTTGTCCTGTTTCCAATGACCAGGGCATTATTATCTCCGGCACCATCAATATATTCAGCGAAAAACAATCCTGACATTTTCGCCGGATCATCGTTATTCCACCAATGGGTAAGCAGGTTGGTGTCTTGGCTTATCAGGTAACTTCGGTTTGGTGATGAACCCGGTAATTCATTCCTGCCCCAGGTGGCATCCAGCCGGAATTTGTACTCTACCGGTTGACCGACATAAAGGCTGTCGATGACGATTGTATAGATCCCGTCAGCATCGGGATCGCTCATCCAGAATATAGAGTCACCATATCCCCATTCATTGAATGTTCCTGCCACATCAACCGAATCTTCAACAGGATCGAATTCATTGACTTCCAACAGGTAATTCATATTCACATTGAGAGTAAGTGTTTTCAGGATGGGTTGGGCATCGTCATACCAATGGGTAACCTCATTCTCACCTGATTTTACAATGTATTTTCGGTTTTTATCGTAACCGGGCAATTCAGAAGTGCCCCAGTCTTTATTCTTTCTGAATTTATATTCAATTTGCTGACCTACAAACAGATCATTTACTGTAACAGAATATATGCTGTCAGTGACTCCCATCAATGAGTCTTTCATGGTTGCGCCGGGGTTACCCCAGTTATTAAAATTTCCGGCTAAATCGAGAAAATCGAAAACGGGATCAAACCGGCCAAGGAAAATCTGGTGTGACATATTTACATTGAAGGTAACACTTGCCGTTTCGACACCTAGCGGTATAAAGAAATCCATACAATCGTCAACACCGAACGCCCTTCCGCTCTTTTCCCAGCCAAATCCGTCATTAAACACTGCAGAAATTCCCAATATAGGCATTTCACCTGTTCCATAGAAATTGGCAGGAATAAAGGTCATAGAATAACTGGTGTCGCTGTCTTTGTATAGCGTTGGCATGGTGTGGTCAAACCCGGGTTGGTCGAACCAGATGATATGATTCCATGAATATGGTTCTTCATTGACCAGGACCGCAGATGACAGCATTGATATGGAATCAAGACCGAATAATCCTTCCGTACCTTCAAAGAAGCAGGCTGAATCGGGATAAAAGGTAAGAGTAATTTCCTCAAACCCATTTGCTCCCTCCGGGGAGATCTTTATTGCAGGCGGCATTTGAGCCTGTGCGGATATCACAATCAGAAACAGAAAAAGAGATGAATAAAACTTTGCTAACAGGTTTTTCATTTGTATGGAATTATTTACTTATAACGTATATAATATCAGTTAATTAAATACAATTTAAGAAAAATATTAAAAAGCTGAAAGTAATGGTCAACTTTTAAATATTTTTATAGTCACGGGATGAGCCAAATCATTCAACCACAAACTTACCCCTGAACAATTTTTCCCCGCTCAATTCAATGAAATAATACCCCGGATTCATATTTTTCCTGTAAAGGACGAATTCACCGGATTGAACTGTTTCTTCAGATCTGACCACCTTGCCTGAAAGATCCCTGATTACAAGCTTGTAGGTTTTGTTTTCGGGATTGGAGAACCGGATGGTGGTATAATCGGTGAATGGATTCGGGTAGACCACAATGGAACCTGGCTTACGGTAAACGCTAGCCACCCCTGTTGTCTGTAGTCGATTGTCATCCGTATTTGACAGGGAGTGGCTGTAAGGACCTGCACCTGCTTTCAGTGCTCCGCCGGACAGGCATTCAACAGGACGCTGGACACCTACCCTATAGCATACCAGCCCTTCCAGGGGATCTGTATCGGTCCAGGCCGTACTGCTGCTTGCGATCTGGTTGTACAGAGAGAACTGGGTACATCCTACGCTGCGGTAAATGTTGTATGTGCCATACGGAAATCCGATATATTCGTCCCAGTCCATCTGCACCGCCTGGGTTTCAGGATTAATGGTGACGATCAGGTGTACTGTCTTATGAGGATCACACAGGTCGATATCCGATTCCAGGTCAGCAGTGTCAACGGCAGTGATTTTATAGAAATATGCTTGCTGCAGGGGATCGGCTGCTTCATCTACAAATACACTTAGGCTGTCGGCCATTACTGATCCCAGCAGGTCATATTTGCCGGCAATGATCCCTTCCCGGTAAACATTAAATTGCGTAACAGGGGCAGAAGATTCGTTTTCCCAGACAACAAGGTTTTTCCCGTCAACTGTATCAACCGTTACCATGCAGATTTCAGGGGCCACATACAGGGCAGTTTCATCTGTTTCTGCTATACCGCACGAATTGTGTACTTTACAGGTATATATTCCCTCATGCTGATAATCGGTATTAAGGAACCGCAGTTCAGGGTAATTTGCACCCTCAATCAACTTGCCATCCTTAAACCACCTGTACTGCAATGGTTCTGTTCCCTGGTGTCCGAATTTCAAGACAGTAAGATCCCTTCTTTTGACCCATCCTGCCTCGGGTTCCTGCCAGATTGCCGGTGGGAGTTTGGTGATAAGCAGAGCCGGGTTGCTTTCTACCTGTCCGTATGCGTTCCACATTTTACAGATATATGTGCCCTGATCTGAAAGGGTGATGGAGTCAATGACCAGGATATTTGAGGTGGCACCGGGGATATCAATCCCTTCCAGTTGCCACTGAAAATATACCGAATCGCTTGCGAGGACCTTGAAACCTGCCGGTTTGCCTTCGCATTTAAAATAATTAAACGGATGCAGGGTGACAACCGGATCAGTGCCCTGGTTTTCAATGGCTCCAATATCGATCCGGTCATAATTAATCCTTGGATTATCAAGAATATCTGTATCAAGTACCTCCAGGTTACCGATAGGTATTGTACCTCTGTTGATGCAAGGTGAGGTTGCTTTCAAACCCCATCTGGCCATGTATCCATCAAATTCAGCGCCAGCACCTTCAGAAGGTTCCATAAAGCATGGGAGGCTGTCAATGTTTTTTATATATTGCCCTATCTCACCTGTTGCGATTGCTTCTATCGAATCCCTTCCTCCCTGGATGTTGCAAAATAGCAGGCTGGGTGCAGCCTGGGCTCCGAAATCAAGCTGGGAATTTTGCGTTCCGGCCCTGTTTCCCCATAGTATTGAATTAAAAATATAGGGATCAATGCCTGCCAGCATGATTCCTCCTCCCTGGGATTCAGCATAATTATGGGCAACGGTATTATTTACGAACTCAGGTTTCTTATTCCGGATGTACAGTCCACCACCCCTGAGAGAAGAATTATTAACGATGATGTTGTTGGTGATTACAGCATTATTTTCAAAAAAAGCCTGTATCCCTCCGCCGTTATTGCCGGAGGTGTTGTTCGCAATAAAATTTTTGCTGATATATGCTGAATTGCCGAAGTTTAATCCCCCGCCATTCCCTTCTGCAGTGTTATAATAAACTTTATTGCCTGATACCTCAGGGTAGGAGTCATCGGAATTCAAACCACCTCCCTTTCCAAGGCTGGTATTGTAGCGAATAGTGTTGTCTCGTACAGTTGATCTTCCACTGAGAAGGTTTACAGCGCCCCCTTCGTTGCCTGCTGTATTATACTCAAATAAACAATTCTCTATGAGTGCATTTGAAAGGAGGCATTCAATAGCACCTCCCCTTTGTTTGGCAATATTGTTCCTGAATACTGAGTATTTAATGGCAATGGGAGCAGACCAGGGACGTACTGCACCTCCTACATCAGCCACGTTGTTTTCAAATGTACAGTGGTCAATCAGGACCTTATTATAGGAACCGATCCTGATGGCGCCTCCATTGTTAAAACTGCCATCAACAGCCTTACCGTATTCAAATCTTGAGTATACAAACCGGGAGCTGTCGTTGGTGGCATCGGTTTGCCAGAAGTTTATACCTTTCCATCCTCCTGTATTTACAGTGAAATCTGAAAATCCCAGTGTGTCATCCCTGGTAAAAATGATGTTGTCTGCCTCGCTTCCGATGGCAAGGAAAGTCCCATTCACGTCAATTTCATAATAATCCATGAACCTGACATAGGCACCGGGATTTATGCCCAGTGTGACACCATTGTTGATGGTTACATTTCCGGTTACATTAATTGTATCTGCCGTAATAAACAGGTCGGAAGAAATGTTACCTGTCAGATTGAATCCATCGTTATAAAATTCCCGTGCTCCCTGGTCAACATAGGAATAACGGATCCTGGCATTGCCCTCATAGTCTTTTTCAATGATCACTTTACCCGTATTATTTAAACCTGCATTGATACAGGGTGATACCATTTTCAGTTTCCATGTTTTGGTGGAACCGTTCTGAACCAGCCCCGCTGCTGTTGTGGCTGATGCAAAATCGGGTGACAGGTCAATATTTTCTTCATAAACCCCAGAATAAGTAGCACCCGGCGCCAATCCAATATCGTCAAATCCCCCCTCGATATCATTGTACAACAGCTCGGGTTCGGGGGTAAGCCCGTCAAACGTAAATTGGTTTAACCCGCTGTTGTTCTCGTTGCCATAAATGATATTGTTTACAAAAACCGGGTAACATTGTTCATACATCATGACTGCACCACCTTCATAGGCTTTATTATTGCAGATGGTGTTATTGATGAGAACAGGATTACTGTTTGTGGTAAACAGGAAAACTCCCCCGCTGAAGGATTCATTATTAACAAAAATATTATTGGTAAGGAGTGCTTCGGTATACTGTGATTTGATGGCTCCTCCAACCTGCCCTGAATAATTGTTGGCAAACAGGCAGGCATCGATATGGGGACTGGCGCCATTCATCAGGATAGCGCCCCCTCTTTCATCAGCAATATTGCCATAAAATACTGTATTACTGATATTTATATCAGACCCAGAACAGTCAATGGCACCCCCTTTGCTGGCATAATTCACGAAGAATATGCAACTATCGATGAATATGTTATCCATCGCGTTTGTATTCAGGGCACCGCCCTGGTACCCTTTGCCAAACCTGAAAAGACAATTCTGAAATACATTTATATTTTGTGCAGTGCTGCCTATAAACACTCCCTGCCAGCCACCGGTTGTGTCCGTGAAGTCTGACCAACCCGTGCTGTCTTCAGGTGAGAACAATATCATACTGTCGCGTGTGCCCATAGCCCTGATTGTTCCTTGAATGGTTAACCGGTCGTAATTTTGAAACAGGACTTCTGTCCCTGGTTTGATGGTCAGTGTGGCACTATTTTTTACTGTAACATCACCTATGACAGTCACCGTGCCCGACCAGGTAACATCTTCGGTAATGTTTCCGCTAACCTGGTATTGTCCTGAGATTGCAGTTGAAAATCCTGTAAGCAGGAATAGCATATGAATTGATCTGGTAAGTTTCATTGTAAAATTGTATTAAAAAGGCCTGGTACAATAATAACACTAATAAAAAGAAAAAAGAATTGGAATGTGTTATTTAATTATTATTTATAATTGACCATATCCGAGAGATAAAAGTTGCAGGAGAACATTATCCGAATGATATATGGTTGTCAACAAGTACACAAGTATAAATATTCGTGAGAGGTTCCAGGATTATATCACCTATTTCACTATGATCCTGCCATAATAGGTCGTGTCCCCAATGAGTTTAATAATATAATATCCATTCGTCAGATCTTCGCGATTTATGATAAATCTTGAAGTGGTTATGTTATTATCGATTCTGACAATCTTTCCTGACAGGTCCATGATATAAAGCCTGTATTCTTTGCCTTCTTCATTTGGGAATATCAGTCTTGTGGTTTTATCAAAGGGATTGGGATAAACCAGGATCCGGCCCTTACCAATATCATCTGTCCCTACTTCTAATGCGTTATTGACTGTTATTGAAAATTCTTTTTCAAAGTAAAGTTTGCCTTCACCGTCATCAGTTGATCTGACACGGATAGAATATTGATCTTTCACCTCAAAGTCAAATATGTTGGCAGAAATAAGGAGATCTCCCAGGATAGTGAACATTGAATTATCTGTATCTCCTGATCCGCTGACAAGGTAATAGGTATGATTGTCATTTTCATTCGGATCAGTAGAACCAAAACGTCCTATTAATGTTCCAACCGGTTTGTTCTCATCGATATCGGAATTATCCAGACTGATATCTGTTGGGGATTGATTTGGTACTGATTCATCCACATCCAGGATGGTAATGATAAAAGTTTCTTCAGTATACAGATTGCCAATGCCATTATCGGTTGACCGGACATGTATCGAGTATTGGATTTGCGACTCATAATCAAATTCTTCTGCTGTCAGCAGCAGATCTCCAGCAATGGTAAAGCTTATATTATTTGAATCACCCGTGCCTGGTACCAGTGCATATGTATGTAAATCAGATACATCAGGATCAGAGGTTGTTAATCTGCCGATAAAGGTCCCTGGTTGTTTCATCTCAAATACATTACTATTGCTCAATCCTATACTTGTTGGAGAGTTATTTGCAGCTGTCGTTTCATTAATATCAGAAATGTTGATGGAGAAAATTTTCTCAAATGAAAGATTGCCGTTCCCGTTGTCTGTTGATCTTACCCTTATGCTGTATTCTGACTTTGTTTCGAAGTCAAAGGTTTCAGCTGAGATCAGCAAGTCACCCATGATACTGAAGCTGTTGTTGCCAGTATCTCCTGATCCGCTCACCAGGGTATAGGTATGGGCATCTGCAGTGTCCGGATCAACGGACTGCAACCGTCCAATAAGAGAAGCTGGCATAAGGTTTTCCTGAATGGAATCCTTGCTCAGCGTAATGTCTGTTGGTGAATTATTGGTTCCTGACTCACCGGCATCGAGAATGGCAATTGTAAACATCCGTTCAACATACAAATATCCGGAACCGTTATCTGTTGACCTGATCCTGATGTGGTAGGTATTTTCAGTTTCATAGTCAAATACCTCCGCTGATATCAGGAGATCTCCAAGAAATGTAAAGCTCAGGTTATCATCATCACCAGGGCCATCGACCAATGAATATGTATGGATATCATTCGTATCCGGGTCTGTTGTCTGTAATTTACCAACGAAGGATCCTACAATCATATTTTCTGCAATGGTAGTATCGCTTATTGAAATTGACGTTGGTTG
>CAYZEZ010000129.1:10007-12599 GCA_964477295.1 uncultured Bacteroides sp.
TTTTCTTCTGTAGCCTGCAGCCTGTTATCTTCAAGATTTGACATAGAGTGTGAATATGGACCTGATCCGGCTTTTAAACTTCCGGTAGGAGTGCACAATCCGGTTTTTTCGACTGCCACACGGTAAAAATATGGATACTGTTCAGGATTCAGGTCAGAGAATGTGGTTGTTGAACTTGCCATGGAGTGGTAGATAGTAAAACCACTTTCAACGGTGCTTCTTAATATATGGAATGTGCCGTACGTGAATCCGATATACCTGTCCCAGTCGAGCTGTGTGGCTCCTGTCTCCGGATTCATAGTCACCAGCAGGTGGATTGTTTTATGCGGAATACATAAATCCAGGTCAGTTTCCTCATCCTCATCATTCACAGCTGTGATCTTATACCAGTAAGCCTGTACGGTAGGATCAGCAGCAGTATCCACAAATACACTCAGGTTGCTATAAGGAACAGATCCGATGAGGTCATAAAAACCTGCAATTGCTCCTTCCCTGTAAATATTATAATATAAAATGGGAGCGGTCGATTGCTTCTCCCAGACGATCAGGTTGTTTCCGGTAGCAGTATCTACCGTAACCATGCACAATTCAGGTGCCACAAACAGGGTGGCAGGTGTTGTTTCGACATGACCGCAGGCATTGGATATTTTGCAATGATAGATGCCTTCGATAGAATAATCTGTATATTGAAATCTAAGGGTTGGTTTATTGGCATCCACGATTATCACATCATTTTTATACCACTGGAACTGGACAGGGGGTGTACCCTCGGTGGTTACCTGCAGGTCCAGGCTGATTCCTTTTTTTGTCCACATGTCTTCCGGCTCATAAAGAATTTCGGGTGGAGACTTTACAATGAGCAGGACTGTTGCACTGCTCATCGTTCCGTATGAATTAGTGACCTTACAATTGTAATTACCTTCCTGAAGTTGCTCTAAATCAAGCAGGTCGAGATGGTTTGAAGTAGCACCCGGTATATCCTGTCCATCTTTTTGCCATTGGTAGAATGAGGTATCACTCACTTCAATCCTCAGAACCAGTGTATCCCCGGTACACTTAATACCACCAACAGGATGTGTCAGAATATCTGGTGGGGAGCCCTGGTTTTCATAAGCTCCGATATCTGCAATTCCATCATTAATTCTGGGATTACCAGCATAATCAATGCCAGGCAGGTCATATCCTCCAGGCAGGTTATTAATCCCTGCATTTATGCAGGGTGAGACGGGCAGAATTTGCCAGTTTTCGGGATAGGTAGTGAAACCCTTCCCTGATCCGGAAGGGGGTACATTATAATACACCTCTTCGTCAATAATATTCCCGGTGGTTGCGGTTGCAGATCCAACAATAGCACTTTCCCCATTATCTATATTGCAATTCACAACAGAAGCATTTATTCCTAATCCATTAATAGAAATCAATGCTCCCCCTCGTAAGATACTATTATACAGATACAGGTTTGCATTGGAACAATAGAGATTATACGACTGGTTATTGCACAATGTATTGTTGAAAGCGTAAATATCATTGTCAGATAACTGGATCCCATAGCCATTATTGACAATGATATTGTTGATCAGAACATATCTTTGCCCCGTGCCTCCCCAACCCGTTATGGGCTGATCATGACCCGTAATAAAATTATCACGGAAATAATTGTTGGCAAACCATGCAAACACACCATCACCCAATTCTGAGGCGTCGTTATCTATCAGTTGGTTCCCAATGATGTCCGGAGATGCATGATCGGAAGCAATGGCTCCTCCCCGCTGGCTGGTATTGTCCCGTATGATATTCTCCCTGATCAGCGGGGCACAGTAATTACAATAGATAGCCCCACCCATATATGAAGCTGAATTATTTTCTATAAGGTTATTGGCAATTACAAGTTTGGAGAAGTACTTTGCGTATATTGCTCCGCCATTATCATCCGTACCGCCCGGCCCGTCAGCATTTCCATATTCCAGCCGACAAAATTCAATAATTGAAGAATCATTATCATTCATACTTCCGGAATTGTTGAAAACGATATGTTTCCATCCGGTTGCGGTTTCTTCCGGCCGGCAGGTAAACACAATGGGTGCATTTTCATTCCCAACAGCAAGTAATCTTCCCTGAATATTCAATTCATAATGTCCCTGGAACTGAATAACGGTCCCCGGATTTATCGACAATGTATTTCCATCTGTAACCGTAACATCAGATGTGATTTTAACTGTGTCTGCAAACCAGAATACATCGGAGGTTATGTTACCAATATGGATGATCTCATCGATATGTTTTTCAGCGGCTCCAAGGTCTATGATCTGATTTCTTATCCTGATATTTCCGTATACATCGTATTCGGGGATATCAAGTTGTGCCAGGTCTTCGGTTCCTGCATTGATACAAGGAGAGGTACCTTGCAATGACCAGTTTGCTGTTGCTGCATTAAATACCTTACCTGCAGCCGGGGTAGGTATGACAAATTGAGGATCAGCATTAATTATGTTTTCCCAGTCGCCATATAACGTGCCCCCAAGGCCAGCCAGATCTCCTTCAACCAGCGAATTGTAGAAATTCGGAAATGTCAGGGAACCAACTAAATAAATT
>CAYZEZ010000130.1:0-12520 GCA_964477295.1 uncultured Bacteroides sp.
AGGAAGTTTGATACTGGATTCAGTCTTGCTGATGCAGTCAGGGAATCATGTGAAGCAGTCGGGCGTGAACCTATTGTTTAAGAAAAGTAAAACAATAATAATATGAGCAATATAATCAAATTTACCATCGATGGTAAAGAGTGTACCTCCGAAGCAGGGAAATACCTGGTGGAGGCAGCCAAAGATAACGGGGTTTATATCCCAACACTGTGCAACTTTGAAGGATTAAAACCAAAAGGTTCATGCCGGATTTGCTCGGTTAAGGTGAAGGGCCGCCTGATGACGGCATGTACCTCGCCCGTACAGGAAGGTATGTTAGTTGAAAACAATACAGAAGAACTCAATGAAATCAGAAAATCGATTATTGAACTTTTATTTGTTTCGGGAAATCATTTTTGTCCTGCCTGTGAAAAGAGTGGAAATTGCGAACTTCAGGCCCTTGCTTACAGGTTTCAGATGATGGCACCACGGTTTCCGTTTGCTTTCCCGCAAAAAGAAGTGGATGCATCCCATCCAAAAATAATAAAGGATCAAAACCGTTGCATCCTCTGTAAAAGATGCATTCGCGGTATTACAGACGAAGAGGGCAGATCTATTTTCGCCTACAGGAACAGAAGCACTAAAAGCCTTGTGGTTGTTGATCCCGGACTTGCTGCACAACTCACCGAGGAGAAAGCAAAGGAAGCCATGGATATCTGCCCGGTAGGATCTATCCTTGTCAGGGAAAAAGGTTTTGACATACCTATGGGAAAGAGGAAATATGATAAGGACCCAATCGGCAGTGAAATTGAACAAACAACAAAAGAATAATAAATCATGAGTAAACCGGTAGTAGCTACAACATCACTGGCAGGGTGCTTTGGATGTCACATGTCGATCCTCGATATCGATGAAAGGATCCTGGAACTTATCGAACTGGTTGAGTTTAATAAATCACCCATCAATGACATCAAAACATTTACCAAACACTGTGATATTGGACTCATTGAAGGAGGATGCGCCAATAGTGAAAATGTACACCTCCTGAAGGAATTCAGGAAACAATGCAATATCCTGGTTTCGTTAGGCGAATGCGCCATTATGGGAGGTTTGCCAGCCCTGCGGAACGGGATCCCAATTAAGGAATGCCTTCGTGAAGCATACCTCACGGGACCCTCTGTTACAGCCAACCTTGAACACATCATGCCCAACGATGAGGAACTGCCTATGATGCTGGACAGTGTATATCCATGCCATGAGATCGTTAAAATCGATTACTACCTGCCCGGTTGCCCTCCAAGGGCCGACCTTATATGGGATACACTTGTAGCACTCATCAAGGGTACGGAATTAAACCTGCCCTACGAAGTAATAAAATTTGATTAATCTAAAAACCAGGATATAATAATGGGACGTAAAATAACAATTGAACCGGTCACACGGGTTGAAGGACACGGCAAAGTAACCATTCATCTTGACGACGATAATAATGTTGCCCAAACCCGTTTGCATATCGTTGAATTCAGGGGATTTGAACGATTTGTCCAGGGGCGGCCTTACTGGGAAATGCCGGTATTGGTACAGCGACTCTGCGGAATCTGCCCTGTCTCTCACCACCTGGCAGCAGCCAAAGCCCTCGATGTGATAGTCGGTGCAGGCACAGGCGATGGACTTACACCCACTGGTGAAAAGATGAGGAGACTGATGCATTACGGCCAGATTTTTCAGTCGCATGCACTCCACTTTTTCCACCTGGCTTCACCCGATTTGCTCTTTGGCATTGATGGTGATCCGCTCAAAAGAAACATCATCGGTGTAGCGATGGAACATAAAGATCTTGCTGTGCAGGGTGTTATGATGCGAAAATTCGGACAGGAGATCATCGCAGCAACAGCCGGGAAAAAAATACACGGAACCGGTGCTATCCCGGGAGGTATTAACAAACACCTGACCATCGGGGAAAGGGACAATTTCCTGAAAGGGGAAGACCCGATGAATATCGACAAAATGATTGAATGGTCACAGGCAGCCATTGATTTCTTCAAGGATTACCATAAGAAAAACAAAGATGAAGTGGATCGGTTTGCTGAATTCCCTTCCAATTTCCTGAGCCTTGTACGTAAGGATGGAGCCATGGACCTTTACCACGGAGTTCTGCGTGCTGTGAATCCTGAAGGTAAAAAGATACTTCATGATGTGGATTATCAAAATTATCTCGAATATATTGATGAGGAGGTCAGGTCGTGGAGTTATATGAAATTCCCATACCTCAAAGAGTTTGGAAAAAGACAGGGCTGGTATACTGTAGGACCGCTGGGAAGGATCAATACATGCGATTTTATTCCAACTCCCCTGGCTCAGAAAGAATTCGTGGAATTCAGGGAATATAATAACGGCAAACCAAGCTGTAAATCAATGCACATGCACTGGGCAAGGCTGATTGAGGTCCTTCATTCTGCTGAAATGATGAAGGAATTGCTGAATGATCCCGATCTTCTGAAGGGCGAACTGGTTGTAAAAGGTCAGAAAAGAAATTCCGGTGTCGGACTAATTGAAGCTCCCAGGGGAACCTTGTTCCACCATTACGAGATCAACGGGAAAGACCAGGTTACAATGGCCAACCTTATCGTATCCACTACCAATAACAATCAACCCATGAATGAGGCGGTTAATTTTATTGCCAAAAACTATATGACCGGACAGGCTGAGATAACAGAACCAATGATGAATGCGGTTGAGGTAGGAATACGTGCTTACGATCCGTGCCTTAGCTGCGCCACACATGCTTTTGGCCAGATGCCACTGGAAATTTCCCTGTTTGATGCAAAAAACAACCTGATAGATTTTAAAAAGAAATAATCCCCTTGCCGGATCCCAAACGCATATTGATCTACGCTTACGGAAATCCCGGCCGGCAGGATGACGGTTTGGGTAACAGGTTTGTAGAAGAAATGGAAGAATGGGTCAGTGAAAACAGGATCACCAATGTCACGCTTGAAAGCAACTACCAGTTAAACATCGAAGATGCCGCTAACATTGCAGAAAAAGACCTGGTGATATTTGTGGATGCTTCTGTCGAAGATATTGACGGCATCCACCTTTCTCCGGTAGAACCCTCCGAAGGCCGGTCTGAGTTTTCAACACATTCCGCTTCCCCCGCATTCGTGCTGGCCCTGTGTCACAAGATTTACAATAACCACCCCGAAACATACCTCCTCCAGATCAGGGGGTATGAATGGGAATTTAAAGAAGTCCTTTCCGACAGGGCCAAAAGAAACCTCAGGAAAGCCCTTCTTTTTATAAAAGACTATCTTGCCAGCTTCATAACCCCGGAAGCCTGAAAATAACTGACACACTTCCATCCTGCAAGGGTTTTTTTGACATTAATTCTACTAATCCATAAATTTGGGTTAAAAAATTATGAAATACTGTATTTTTCTTTTAAGCCTGATAACGGCAATTACCACTGCCCGGGCCCAGCAAACCCTGTACGAAATTTATGATATCTGGATCGGCAACGGCATGGATGAGCTGATCTCAGGTGACTCAGCCAGATTGGATTTTGTTACAAATTATGATGGTGATGGTCAAGGTTTTACCTTAAGACTTGTCATCGATGAACCCTCTTTCGTTAATCCTGATGTCGTCGATACTGTCTATGCATACAGCTTTGTCCAGACCAACGACACCCTCTACTCGGCCTACTTCAAATTACCTGATAATACAAGGCCTGGCAATGGGTACATTGAGTTCTATACGCCAGGTTTAACTGAATTGGGTTATTCAGACCGTGCCATTCGTGTGGTTTCAAAACCAATAATTACACATGATTTGTTTGATACACTCCTATGCGGTGGTGAAACTTTTTTTTACGGGGTTTCTGTCCTCTGCACCGATTGGCCTACCATTGAGTGGTTCCACGATGACCTGCTAATGGAAGAATGGACGGATACCGGTATTTATGTTCATGAGGCAGATTATGCCGACACCGGGACATACTTCTGCGTCCTGACAAATAGCTGGGGAGTCGACACCAGCAACTTTGGCAGGATCAGCTTCCCGGCACTGGGGTTTGACCTGGGTAAACCTTCCGGTACAGACCATATGTGTCAATCCCAGGATACTAGTATCTATGCAATTCCTGGCGATCCTCACATCACATTGTATTCGTGGACTCTTCTGCCACCGGATGCAGGAGACCTGGTTTACAAAGATACCTCAGCAACCATTAGCTGGGATAAACAGTTCTCAGGGAAGGCAAAACTTCTGGTTAAAACAAAAATTGATAATTGCAGGGGCCCAAACTCTGACACTCTGGATATTATTATTGCTGGTCCTGGAGAACGTCCGGATATCTGTATTGTAGGGGTAGATCCTGCAACCGATAAAAACATGGTTGTCTGGGAAAAACCTGCGGGATCTGCGATCCAAGCCTATATCATCCACAGGGAGACAAACCAGGCAGGCACATATTTACCGCTCGATACGATTGATGCAGCTGAGTTCAGCATTTATGTCGATTCAACCTCAACTCCGGAACTTGTCTCCCAGAGGTACAAACTAAGCCTGATCGATACATGCGGATTCGAATCGGAACTGAGCACCTACCATAAAACCATTCATCTCACCAACAACATGGCAGCCGATGGTAAGGTTAACCTGATATGGGACGGGTACGAAGGCTTTGCCTTCCTGAGCTACAACCTCTTCCATGGTACTCATCCCGATTCCATGGAATACATCAATACGGTACCCAGCAATGTATTCATCTATTCCAATATTGTACCCTTTCCGGGCGATAATTTCTTCCAGATAGAAGCGATCCATCCTGAAGGTTGTACCCCGTCTCTTAAGTCAATCAATTATGGATCTTCCAGGTCAAATATCCTTTATGTCGAAAATGAGGAAGTGATCGAAGGGATTCCGGAAAAAACAGATTCCGAAATAACACTGTTTCCTTCTCCCGCCGGTGAAGAGGTAACCATCGTTATCTCCAATTTCAGAAATCATGTCCGGGCAAGACTTGTAAATGTCTCCGGCCAATTGGTACAAGAATTCATCATTGATTCAGGATCCTATGAATTGGATATCTCCTCCCTCCAGGAAGGATTGTATATCCTGCATATTATACAGGGGAACAATTCCCTGAAAACCAAAATAATTAAATCCAGATAAAACGGAATTCATCCATTAAGGATAATTTAGGACTATTAACTCTTTTTTATGTTTGCTCCGCTGAGTTTTCGTCCAAATTTATCTTAAATTTGCACCTCGTATTTATAAAAGTAAGGATTTGAATAATTCTGTTATATCTGTAAAAGAGGTTGATTACCTTACTCCGACCACCTATATTCTCCGGCTGGAAAGAAAAAAACTCAGTTTCCAGGCGGGACAATATATTTCTCTCGGTCTGCCCGGCGATTCAGAAAAAAGAGAGTATAGCGTTTACAGTGGAGAAAATTCGGCATTCCTGGAACTGTTGATAAAAGAGGTTGAAGATGGACTGGTTTCTAAACAATTAAAAAGCCTGAGACCAGGGTCTGAAGTTGAGATCGATGGTCCGTTTGGATTTTTTACCCTGAGCCGGCACGGGAGAAACAACTGGCCATATCTTTTTATTGCCAGTGGCACGGGTGTTGCCCCGTTCCATAGTTTTATAAAATCATATAATAACCTAAAATACAAGCTGTTACATGGTGTTCGATATACCAATGAGGCTTACGGAAAACAGGATTATAAGGATGACAGCTATGTGCTGTGTACAACAAAGGACCCGCAAGGGACTTTTCACGGGCGTGTAACCGAATATCTCAGGAGAAATCCGGTGAATAAGGACACCCTTTGTTACCTTTGCGGCAACAGTAATATGATTCATGATGTATATGATATCCTCACAGAGCAGGGTGTTCCATCAGAGAATCTGCATGCGGAAGTATATTTTTAAAATAATTTACAGCTCAGGATAATACATTCTAAATTCCAAATTATCCATGAAATACCACCTGGTCACATTGGGTTGCCAGATGAACAAATCAGACAGTGAGCGCGTCAGAACGGTCATTGAACAGATGGGGTATGCATGGACCGACCGGGAAGACCAGGCCGATATGCTGGGAATCCTTTCCTGTTCGGTCCGGCAAAAAGCCATTGACAAGGTGTATTCCCGTATTCATAAATGGAACCACTGGAAGAAAAACAAAAACCTGATCTCTTTTGTCACGGGATGCGTTTTGCCGTCTGATAAGGAGAAATTCCTTACCCTGTTCGACCTGGTCTTTACTATGGACGATCTGCCGGAACTGGAGTCCATCATCAGGCAATACGGTATTGTAACACCGCTGGGCATAAAGGCAAAGCAGGAGAAGTGGGAACTGAATATCCCGGAAGAGAAACCGGACACCAAACCCGAATCAGAATCATTGGAACTTATTGCTCTGGCTAAACATCAGGGAAAAATCAAGGCGAATGACCCCGGGCAACTGAAACCTGTTAAACATATTGAACTGGGAAGTTTCTGGAAGGTCAATCCAACCTATACTTCAGGATTTGAGGCATTCGTCCCGATACAAAACGGATGCGATAAATTCTGCACATTTTGTGCTGTGCCTTACACAAGAGGAAGGGAGGTTTCCAGGTCATCCCATGAGATCATTGAAGAAATTAAAAACCTGATTGACCAGGATTACAAATCGATTACCCTTCTTGGACAAAACGTTAATTCCTATGGGTTGGAAAAGAAGGGAGATGAAATCTCTTTCCATGAGTTGCTGGATAATATTGGAACAATTGGAGATACCAGCGGGAAAAAAGTATGGATTTACTTCACATCGCCTCATCCCAAAGATATGACTGAAGAGGTGATAAAGGTAATCGGGAAATACAATTGCCTCGCAAAACAGATCCACCTTCCTATCCAGTCAGGCGATGAGAAAGTTCTGATTAAAATGAACAGGAACCATACTGTAGCCAGATACAGGGAGATCATTCATGCCATTCACAAACATATTCCCCGGTCCACCATTTTCACAGACATTATTGTCGGTTTTACGGGAGAAACGGAGAAGCAATTTGAGAACACCCGGAAGGCCATGGAAGAGTTTAAATACAACATGGCCTACATTGCCATGTATTCACCGCGTCCGGGAGCGGTTAGTTCTAGGTGGATTGATGATATTCCTGTTGAAGTAAAAAAAGAACGGCTGCATATACTATCCGAAGAATTAAAAAAACACTCAAGGATTCATAACGAGAATTTAACCGGAAAAATGCTAACTGTTCTTGTTGCCGGTTTTGACAGGAAACCGGGATTTCTTTCCGGATATACCGAAGGAAGGATCATTGTCAGATTCAGGTCCGATCAAAAAGAATTGATAGGGAAATTCGTGGAAGTGGAGATTAGTTCAGCTGCTGATTTCTCAGTTGAAGGTAAGCTGGCGGATAAAAAAGTAACTGAGAAGATTTGATAATGAACAGAAAGGTTGCCTTTAAAACATTAGGATGCCGGCTAAACCAGTTCGAAACTAATTCACTGGTTTCTGAGTTCACCGGGGCAGGGTACCGTGTGGTTGATTTCAATGATCCTGCCGATATATATGTAGTCAATACCTGCACGGTAACGGGTCAGAGTGATAAAAAATCCCGTAACCTCATACGTCAGGCATCAAAAAAGAACAATAATGCATTGGTTATTGCCGCCGGCTGCATGGTTTCAAATCCCAGGATAGAACATCCTTCGAATCAGAATGTAACCTATTATGTTGAAAATAAGAGAAAAAGTTCAATATTTTCAATTGTAGAAGCCCATTTTGAAGGGGAAATCATGGATCCTGAAAACTTCGAACCTGATGTTTTTAGTTATAAACCAGCCAGAACAACTTTACTTACCAGGAGCCTGATCAAGATCCAGGATGGATGCGATAATTACTGCACATTTTGTATCGTCCCGTTTGTAAGGGGACGGGCGATAAGCAGGCCTGTAAATGATATCCTGGATAATATCCGGAAGGTTCTTGAATATGGATTTAAAGAAATTGTGGTAACCGGTGTAAATATTGGAAGATACCAGTGGGAAGGGACCTCGTTTGGAGACCTGGTAGCAAAAATTCTGGATATCCCGGGCGATTTCAGGGTCAGGATCTCTTCCATGGAACCGGAAGGATTTGAAGATAAATTCATAGACCTGTTCGCAAATCCGAAATTAATGCCACACCTTCATCTTTGTGTTCAGAGCGGTTCAGACCAGGTATTACTCAGGATGAGGCGAATGTACAACCTGAAGGGATACCTGAACATTATTGATAAGATCGGTGGTAAATATGCAGATTTCAATTTCACCACCGATATAATTGTAGGGTTCCCGGGAGAAACCGATGAGGATTTTCAGGCCTCCTGCAAGGTGGCTCGCGATATAGGATTCAGCCATATACATACTTTTAAATATTCTGTGAGAAAAGGAACAAGGGCCGGCCGGATGCCCGACCAGGTGCCTTATAAAATAAAGAATGAAAGAAGTGAGATTATCCGGGAAATTTCAGAAAAAAACAAACGGACCTATCGCTCTTCCCTCATCGGAAAAACACAAAATGTCCTTGTGGAAAAAGTAAATGGTAACACTGGACTTGGATATGGGGAACTATATGTTCCGGTTGAATTTACCCATCCGGTAATGAAGAATAATATGTTGAAGGAAGTAACAATTTCCGGGATCCGTGAAGGAAAAGATCCGGTCCTGATTGGGACCCTTTTAAACTCAGAATAACGAATAATGAATTACGAAGGAGAAGAAGCACACACGAATCCCCACCTCCACACCAACGAAAAAAGAAGAACCAGGAACTATATAAAATGAACGGAGATCCAAGACTGTATCAGATTCTTAACGAATTAGAAATTCCATTCGATTATTACGAACACCCGCCGGTTCCCACTGTTGAGGAAGCTGCCAGGTACTGGGAAGGGATAGATTCAACCCATTGTAAGAACCT
The DNA here is from genome assembly GCA_964477295.1 of uncultured Bacteroides sp. Lineage (GTDB taxonomy): Bacteria > Bacteroidota > Bacteroidia > Bacteroidales > SM23-62 > CAYZEZ01. The sequence goes on from CAYZEZ010000130.1 coordinate 8,964, forward strand.
GTTCTTCCGCAATCACAAAGGGAACAAGCATTACCTGGTTATCCTGGAACATACTAACCGGCTGGCTATCAGGGATCTCGAACAGATGTTAAAACAGGGAAAACTCAGCCTTGGCTCCGACAGGAGGCTTGAAAAATATATGGGTTTAACTGCCGGATCAGTCTCTCCGTTCGGACTGATAAATGATGGTGAGAATCATGTTCACATTTTTATGGATGAAAAATTAAAAACCTCATCAAGGCTTAGTTTCCATCCGAATATTAACACGGCTACACTGGTGATCGCATACCATCATTTCATAAAATTTATGGAATGGAGTGGCAACTCGTATGAATTTATTAACCTGGTTGAATAAAATATTTAGTGGCTGCTCCCCGCTGCGACCTACGGCGGTTTTTTGGACATAATCCATTTATTAATAAATCCGATTATCCGATGACTGAAGCAAATGGCAAGATGAGCTGACGGAAATTTATAATCCAAGAAACAACACGGCACAGGCGCTAAGTGCAATTGTAGCCCCGGCAAGAGCATGCGTGTATCTTTCAAGCTTACCAAGTTTTACAAACTTCAATCCATAAGAGGTCAGGATCACCATAACGACCATGGTCACTATTGTAACCAGTGAAAAAACCAGTGAAACCTGGACAATCCCCCAGGTGCTCTTATCAGCTGCCGGAACCATTACAATGGGGATTAATGGTTCACAGGGGCCAAGGATAAAAATTGTAAAAAGTATCCAGGGAGTAATATTAGGTTTATGAAAATGCGAATGTTCATTAGCATGCACATGTTCATGCAGGTGAGCAGTACCGTCATCATGGAGATGCATATGCTTGTGAGGTCTCCTGTTATAGGCCCTGATTAATCCATAGATCATATACCCTATTCCAAATGCAAAGAACAGCCATGCAGCCAGGTCTCCCCGTACTCCTTCGATCCCCTCCAGCTTCGAAACTCCAATTCCGGCTGCTATGCCAACGGCACCAATCAGTATTGAGCTCCCGACATGACCAAAACCACACAGGATGGTAATCCAGGTAGTTTTAAACAGCGACCACCTTCTTGCCCTTGAAATAACAATGAACGGAAGGTAGTGATCAGGCCCCAATACCGTATGCACCAACGCGATGGTTGCTGCAGTTACCGTAAGCACACCTAAATTTGATTCCATGGAAATATACTCTTGAGAAACGAAGGATCAAATAAACCAAAGATTTACGTCAATTCAAAGACATCACCCACCTTTGGGACAATAAATTTTGAGTTCAGATCGCGAAGTTCGGCCTGGGCGTTGGTCCAGTTTTCAAGCTGTGTGGGATTAAATATCGGCTGGTTGTGATATTTCTGGTCTTCTACGCCTCCATAATGTGCGAGTATTACCTGCTCGAAAAAGTTCATCTTCACAAACTCAAACACAGATAAAGGTGGAATTTGTCCTGCATAGGCCAGGAACTCATCAAAATATGGATGCAGATGTTCATCTCTTATCCTGTTCATATGCGAAGCCATCAGGTGGGTTGGGGAATAATTCCTGATCCATTCCTTCAAGTATTTAGATTGATCCTTCCCATCCGGATCTTCGCTGATGATACTCCAGTGATTCGACCGGGTGTACGGAAACCTGTTATTCGCATCTGTAAACAGGAACTTTGAGTCATGGATATACCTGTAATCGGCCTTCCTCAGCAGGGGACATAAAACATCTCCAGTAAACACAGCTTTTGCTCCGTTCTTCACTTCAAACACAAGCATTTCCGGACCTGATACACGCTCTCCGTGAAATACAGGGAATGAAGTCAGCCTGAGATCCTTTGCCATTTCAATATCAATAGCGGCCCCCGGTTTTAGTTCCCTGAAATCGGCCAGCTCTTCAACCTGCGGAAACGACTGGCAGACAAAATCCCATCCTTTCCGGCCAACATATAACGGGATTTTCTTTTTGTTTTCGTGGAACTTATAATAACTCTGGATGATCCAATCAAGCGACAACGTATGATCGAGATGCGAATGGGTAAGGCAGATTGCATCAGGCAGCCGGTTCTGGGCTTGAAGCAGGTATTGAACAATGCCATGGCCTGCATCAATCAAAACCTCCCATTCGATATTTTCTTTTGTAAAAGGCAATCCGGAAGCCTTAATGATTGAGAATGAAGCATTTGATAACTCCTGGTATTGATGGTGATCGTAGAAAGGATGATCCGTTCCCAGCAAAACCGGCCATGCATTGCCTGTACCATTTATGCGTATGTAAATATTTGACATCTATATCAATTGCCATCGGTTTCAACCGACGGTTATAATAAGAGGTTTACAAATCCCAAATCCGTCCGCTGAAACGGACGGTTATTAATCAATAATATCCAGCTCATTAATCAAGTGATGAGCCCCGGCATATTTATCTATTATAAAAAGTACATACCTGATATCTACAGCAATATTGCGACACTGCTCCGGATCATACATATAATCACTCATCGTTCCCTCCCAATCCCTGTCAAAATTAAGGCCAATCAACTGGCCCTCGGCATTTAGAACCGGACTACCACTATTGCCACCCGAAGTATGGTTACTGGCAATAAAGCAAACCGGCATGGTTCCATCCATACCGTAACGGCCAAAATCCTTTTCCCGGTATAGTGTTTTAAGCCTGTCAGGAATGACATAATCATAACCTCCCGTTGCTTCCTTCTGGAAAACTCCCTTTAACGTAGTCATATTACCATACCTCACAGCATCCCTGGGGAAATATTCCTCAATCTTGCCATATGTTACCCGCATTGTCAGGTTAGCATCCGGGTAGAAAACGGTTTCCTTCTCCATCTCCATTAATCCTTCCACGTACAACCTGTATTTTTGATTCAATAAAGCCCTCAATTGATCATATTCATAGCTTGAAATTCCAAGAATCCTATCAAATTGCTTTTTTAACTGATATGCTGGATCCTTCCGGATCTTCCTGGCTGTCTTTTCATTAAAATTATCCACCAGATCTATTAACGCCTGTTGGTCAGTGAGTATGGTCTTTTTATAAACCCAATCAGTAAATCTTTTATAATCGTTCTTAAATTTTTTCTCCAGGATCCCTGTAAAAAGCTCAGGATAATATTCAGGCTCCAAATCGGTCTTATAAACCTCAATCAACCGTTGAAAGATTTTTTGATCAATGGGTTGATAATAGTCTTTGAAGTAGGAATTAACATCCGCCTTAAATGCCTTCGCTGCATCTTCATATTCTTCGGATGATCTATCAAAAGATAATGCATCTGTAAGAAACCTGTCAAGGTTGGATGCCATTCTTAGTATTTCGATCGATCTCACAATTTCTCGCTCATAATCATTCGCCAGGTACAGGGGTTCCAGCTCCGTATAAATCTTTTTAAAATCCTCCATTAAATCCCCGTATTTCTCTTTCCTGCCCGGATTCTCTTCAACCCAGTCACTAAAATCAGCTTCACGCTTTTGTTTCACTTCAATCGCATTCAACCTGTCGAGTCCTTTCAGCATCCCATCCCATTTCTTCCAGGCATTTGTAACACCACTGTATTTCGATGCAT